>JAIECQ010000131.1:0-9971 GCA_029068395.1 Rikenellaceae bacterium | reverse complement strand
TGTAACACTCCCCCACCCCATACACTCGCCCGCTGCGGCCGGCGCGGGCGCCGGCCTCACGTGGTGAGTGTAGGGGGTGTGGTGAAATTGAGCCGTGAGGCCTGAAACAGGCGGGGTGGCTTTGGCTGTTGCTTTTGGCAAGGCTTTGTAGCTTGTGGTTTGGCTTTGTGCCTGTACTGGTGGGGCGGCTGGCTGGGCTGGAACTTCTGGGTGGTGGTTTGGCTACTTCGGTTACGCACCTAACTTGCCTTTAGCGTGAAGGAGCCACGGGCCGAGCCTGCGGAGGCAAGCGTGAAAGTGACGCGCATCACCGCCGTGACTTAGTCACTGCCTACAATAGCGTGGCGGGGTTACGGGCCTCCGCGGGGGGAGGGTCGGCCCGTTGCGGCTCGTGCCTCGCCTCCCTGCCGGGGCAGAAGCCATGCGGTGCAAAACCTGCCGGGGCGGAAAGCCATGCGGCGCAAAAACTGTCGGGTTAAATGAAAGTGTGCGGTTTCGTTTAACTCAGACCGCCCTGCCGGAGCGAGATGGGCCGGCGCTGGCGCCGGCCTAACGTGGCGAGTGTATGGAGTGTGGTGAAATTCGTCCGTGAGGCATGAAACAGTCAGGGCGTTTTGGTTGTATTTCGGCAAGGCTTTGTGCTTGTTGTTTGGCTTTGTGCCTGTGCTGGCGGGGCGGTTAGATGTGCGAGGCTTTGGAGCTTGTGCTTTGGTTGGTTTGGCTGGTTTCTGTTGCGCACCTAACGCCCCTTTAGCGTGAAGGAGCTACGGGCCGAGCCTGCGGGGGCAAAGCGGGGAAGTGACGCGCATCACCGCCGCCACTTAGTCACTGCCTACAATAGCATGGCGATGTTACGGGCCTCCGCGGGGGGAGGGTCGGCCCGTTGCGGCTCGTACCTCGCCGCCCTGCCGGTGCGGAAAGCCATGCGGTGCAAAGCTACCGCTGCAAAAACCTGCCGGCGCAAAAACTACTTGTGTCCAAAACTCTACCTCCCAAACAATAACAATATCCTCTAATTCCGTGGAGTTTCTCGCTGTCGGTTACCGCGGCGGCTCGGACGGTTCGTTGACCAATGCGGGTACGTGGGACTACTATTGGTCGTCAGTTGCGTACACGTCTAATACTACCAACGCGTACCGCCTGTACTTCAGTAGCAGTGATTTGTACGTGAGTAACAACCTTAAGCAGACCGGTCGTAGCGTGCGTTGTGTCCGCTAAATATTAATACTTTGGTTCTTTGATTTCTTTGATTCTTCCCCGAGGGCTTGCGTAAGCGGCAGAGGTGGGCGAGGGTAGCGAGAGGATGCAGCATGGTAATCGTGGGGGAGTGGTGATGTTTTGCATGGGAAAAGGGGAATGGTTGGAGAGGATTGTTGCAAATAGGTTGAGTGAAAAAGTTACTTAAAGTACTACTTTAGGTGATACTTGTTATTTTGTTGTCAGTCAGTTTGTTGTGTGTTTAGACATGTGTTGTTTTGAACGGGTGGTTGTTTTCTGGCTTGGAGAGGGTTTGTGTCTTTTGTTTTTATGCTTAATTATTTGGTTCTTATGTTGTTATGTCTTGTATATGAAGTGGTGCAGTATATATAATTTACTTAAAAATCCTATTTTCTTATATTGTTTGACAAATGTGAAAAAGAGAGATTTTATATTCGCTCAAAGATTACTTAAAAAGATGTAATCGATTAAATAATACGGTATTATCTTGCTTTATATGATGTTGTACTTTAATTAGATTTAGATGTGGATTCTTGGGTTTGGAGCTTTTGAACGGACTCTTTTTACTGTGAGAATGCTGCTTTTGAGTTTTATTTTTAGTTCAATGCGTTTATAACCATATATTTGTGTGATTTATATGATGCTGTACTTTATGTGAAATTTGCGTATATGTGTTTTGTTAATGGGGGGCGGTGTATAAACGCTTTATAGAGATTGTCGGTTGTGTTAATACAAAATTATTGTATGAGTGGGTTTGAAGGTATGGCGTAGAGCTGGAGACTACTAAAATGATAGCTGAATAGAATAATAGCTGTTAAGATAAAACGCTTGATTAATAATGGCGTTGATATGAGCTGATAATTTTGCGATATATGGGGTGAGTGGTTAATGATGGTGTAGAGGGAGAGAAGCGGAGGGTTAAATTCTCAATGAGCAGAGGTCTTTAGACTGATGTAGGGGTATAAAAAAGCAAGGTCCTGTGTTTAGACCTTGCTAAGAGGTGAATGAAAAAAGGGAGAACCAACGTTCTCCCTTTGCCTTATCTGCGGCGTTGTTGTTTTTGTTGTTCTTTGAGCATCTCCTCGTATCGGGTCATCCATTTAGACTTTTTGCGAGGTTTTTTGGCGTTCTCCTTCATTCGTTGGTGGAGTTTTTCATCGCTGACGAATCGGCGGAAGAGCATCATCTGCACGATTGTTATGAGGTTGGTGAGCAGATAATAGTAGCTAAGGCCGCTGGAGTAACTGTTGAACCATACTACAAGGAGTATGGGCATCATGTAGAGGGTCATGAAGGTCATGCCGGGCATATGCTGCGAGCCTGTCGAGGGGTTGTTGGCCATGTTTATCTTGCTGGAGACGAACATGGAGACACCCATAAGCAGGGCAAAAAGGCTGACGTGGTTGCCATAGAACGGTATGTTGAAAGGGAGGTTGAGCACCGAGTCGTATGACGACAGGTCGGTGGACCACAGGAAGTGTTCGCCGCGCAGCTCGATAGATGCGGGGAAGAAGCGGAACATGGCAATCAATATCGGCAATTGCAGTAGCAGGGGCAGGCATCCGCTCAAGGGGCTGACGCCGGCGCGTCCGTAAAGCTCCATGGATGCTTGCTGACGTTTCATGGCGTCCTCTTGGTTGGGATATTTGGCGTTGATTTGGTCAAGCTCGGGTTTGAGCAGGCGCATCTTGGCCATTGACATGTACGACTTGTATGTGAACGGGAATATCAACAGCTTGATGAAGACGGTAAGAAGGAAGATTATCCATCCGAAGTTGGAGATATATTCGCTCAGGAAGTTGAATGTAGGTATGACGATGAGTCGGTTTATCCAGCCCATGATGCCCCAGCCGAGAGGTATCAGCTTTTGGTAGTTGTCACCCAACGATTTGAGTATCTTATAGTTGTTGGGGCCAAGGTAGAAGCAGAAGCCGTAATCGCTCTGGCGGGCGTCGTACTCTATTTTAAGAGAGGTCTTGAAGTTTTTTATCATGCCGCTATGCTCGGGGAGGGTGCGGTATGAGACATCGCCGTTGGCAAATTTGTCGTCGGCCGTGAGTATCGCGCTGAAGAACTGTTGTTTGAAGGCCACCCATTTGATGCCGGTGGTTATCTCTTCGCTCTCTTGTCCTTTGCCCATGCTCAGCTCTTCGATGTCGCTCTCGTCGGGGTATGAGTATGCCAGGGTGGTATATTGGTTTTCATAGCTCCAGCCGCGCTCCTGCTGGGGGGCGTTGTTGCTCCATTCCAAGGTCATGGAGCTCTGCATGGGCGAGATGATGCCGTCCATGCCCACGAACCGTATGTCAAAATCGACGTTATAGCTGCCCGCAGAGAGCGAGTAACAATATTCGATGTATGAGGCGGTGTCGAAATAGAGGCGGTAGGCTATGGAGTCGCGTCCTGAGGTGACTGTCTTGGAGCCGCCTACAGGTTGGAAGTAGAAGTTTTGGGTGTGTATGCTTTGGTTGGTGAATACATTGAGGTCGAAGATGTTATCGTCGGCATCAAACAAAATGAGGGGGGCGCCGTCGAAGCGGGTGTACTCTTTGAGGCGGGCGCTGCTTATTATGGCGCCTTTGTTGGAGAGGGTCACCTCTATCTTGTCGTTGTCGAGGGTGAGTAACTCTTCGGTGCCTTTAGAGGCGTTGTATAGCATGTCGCCCATGAGCTTGCGGGTGCGTTGCTCGATGTCGGTCTCGGCTGACGGCAGTTGGACGGCGGCGCGTTCGTTGTTTTTGACGGCGGCCTCTTCGGCGGCTATCTTGCGGGCCAGCTCTATGTTGTTGAGCGAGTCGATGCGTGCGCGTTCGGCCGCGGCCTTGCCTTGCTGCTTGCCGTTGTACCAGCTGAAACCTAAGAAGATGGCAAATATGAGTATGAGTCCTAAGAGTGTTTTTTTGTCCATTGGAGATTATTTGTTTTTATGAGTGTACTCTATTGCCGCTTTGACGAAAGCGACGAAGAGGGGGTGGGGTGCCACCACGGTGCTTTTGTATTCGGGGTGGTATTGTACGCCTACGAACCATGGGTGGTCGGCTATCTCGACCACCTCTACCAGCCCGGTGTCGGGGTTGGTGCCCACGGGGTGCATGCCCGCTTTTTCGAGGCAGTCGTAATATTTGTTGTTGAACTCGTAGCGGTGGCGGTGGCGTTCCGATATCTGTTCGGTGCCGTAAGCCTCATAGGCGTGCGAGCCTTTTTCAAGGGTGCAGGGATAGGCGCCAAGCCGCATGGTGCCGCCTTTTTCGGTTATGCCCTTTTGCTCTTCCATAAGGTCGATGACGGGATATTGGGTCGAGGCCACCTCTACGGAGTTGGCTCCTTCGAGTCCGGCGACGTTGCGTGCGAACTCGATGACGGCGCACTGCATGCCAAGGCAGATGCCAAGGAACGGTATCTTGTTGGTGCGGGCATATTCAACGGCCGATATCTTGCCCTCGATGCCGCGCGGACCGAAGCCGGGGGCGACAAGGATGCCCGACATGCCGCCGAGGGACTCTCTGATGTTGTCGTTGTTCAGCTGTTCTGAATTGACATACTGAAGCTTGACCTTGACCTTATTGCTTGCGCCGGCGTGTATGAAGCTCTCAGAGATAGACTTGTAGGCGTCGGGAAGCTCGGTGTATTTGCCCACGAGGGCTATGTTGATGGTCTCGGTGGGGTTTTTGACCGTCTCGACGAATTTCTCCCATTTTTTGAGGTCTATGTTGCGGGGCTCTAAGTCGAGCTTGCGTATGGCCACAAGGTCGAGTTTCTGGGCCAGCATACGCAGGGGCACCTCATAGATGGTGGGCACGTCGATAGACTCGATGACGGCGTCGCGGTCGACGTTGCAGAAGAGCGCCACCTTGTTGCGTATGTCGTCGTTGAGCTCGTGCTCGGTGCGCAACACCAATATGTCGGGCTGGAGTCCGTTTTCAAGCAACATCTTGACGGAGTGTTGCGTCGGCTTGGTCTTAAGCTCGCCCGAGGCTGCCATATAGGGTATGAGCGTAAGGTGGAGCACTATGGAGTTGCCGGGACCGAGGTCGTAACGCATCTGACGCACCGCCTCTATATAAGGAAGAGACTCTATGTCGCCGACGGTGCCTCCTATCTCGGTGATGACCACGTCGAACTTGTTTTTGGTGCCCAGCAGTTTGATGCACCTCTTTATCTCGTCGGTGATGTGGGGAACCACCTGCACCGTCTTGCCCAGGAACTCGCCGCGACGCTCTTTGTTGATGACGTTCTGGTATATGCGTCCTGTGGTGACGTTGTTGCCCTGTGAGGTGTGTATGTTGAGGAAGCGCTCGTAATGGCCTAAGTCGAGGTCGGTTTCGGCGCCGTCTTCGGTGACGTAGCATTCGCCGTGCTCGTAGGGGTTGAGCGTGCCGGGGTCGACATTGAGGTAGGGGTCGAGCTTCTGTATGGTGACGTTATAACCGCGCGCCTGCAACAGTTTGGCAAGCGATGACGATATGATGCCTTTGCCAAGAGACGAGGCGACGCCGCCGGTGACGAAGACATATTTGGTTTGGTGGGGGGTGTTATTTTTTGTCATTTTCTTCCTGTTGCTTTTTGTTTTCGGTGTCGATGATCTTTATCTTTTCGATGATTAACTGCATCTCTTCTTTCGACTTGGCTATCTTGCGGCGTACGTCTTCGACCATGGCTTCGGCGTTTTTGCTCTTGGCGAAGAAGCCTATGTTGTTTTCAAGCAGCGTTATGTCGCTCTCTATCTGACGCAGACGTGCGTGAAGCTTGTCGCGCTCGCTTCTGACGTGGCGGTCGTCACCCTCTTTGAGGCGGGCTCTGAACTTCTCTATGCGGCGCTCTTTCTCGCCTCCGCGTATCTCGGCGAAGCGGGCGTCGATAAGGTTGCGGTATTCGGCATAGAGGGCGTCTTTCTCTTTGACGGGCACGAAGCCTATCTCGGCCCAACGGCGCTGGAACTCCTTGAGCCTGTCGAGCGGTGAGTCGCTGTCGGCGGGCGAGTAGGCGCGTATCTCTTCTATGAGGGCCTTTTTGGCGTTGAGATTGTCGGTGTATTGGCCTTCAAGACCGGCATAGTGCTCGCTCTTGCGGTTGAAGAAGGTGTCGCAGGCGGCGCGGAAGCGTTTCCAGACGGCGTCTGACTGTTTGCGCGAGACGGCGCCTATCTTTTTCCATTCGGCCTGAAGGGCGATAAGCTCGTCGGTGCTCTTCTTCCAGTCGCTGCTTTGGGCAAGGGCCTCGGCGGCGATGCAGA
Organism: Rikenellaceae bacterium; assembly: GCA_029068395.1. Taxonomy (GTDB): domain Bacteria; phylum Bacteroidota; class Bacteroidia; order Bacteroidales; family Rikenellaceae; genus CASDZP01. The sequence goes on along the minus strand of JAIECQ010000131.1, from coordinate 3,520 downwards.
GCGCTATTTTGGCCTGCATGTTGTTTTCCATCTCGTCTTTCATGGTGAGGAAAAACTCGCGCTTCTTGTCGAAGAAGGTGTCGCAGGCGGCGCGGAAGCGCTCATAGATGCGGGTGTTGTCGCGCTTGGGGGCGAAACCTATGGTTTTCCACACTTTCTGTATCTCGATAAGCTCGTCTGAGGCCTTGTCCCAGTCGCTTCGGGTGCTTCGGGGCATGGCTGCCAGCTCTTCGGCCTTGGTGCACAGCTCGTTCTTGAGGTTGAGGTTGCGTTGCTGCTCTTCTTTGATGGCGTCGAAATGGTCTTGGTGGGCCTTGTTGATTTTGGTTGACGCCTCTTTGAAGCGCTCCCACAGTACGTCTTTGTACTCTTTGCCTACGGGGCCGCACTCGCGCCATTGTTCGTGCAGCTTTTGCAGGTGGTGGAACGCCTCTATGACAGAGCTTTCGTTGACAAGCAGAGACTCGGCCTCTTCGCAGAGGGCCAGTTTGGTCTCGTAGTTCTTTTTAAGATCGAGGTCGCGAAGCTCTTTGTTTATCTTTATATAGTCGTAGAATTTCTCGACATGAAGGTGATATGTCTCCCAGATGTCTTTGGAGTGGGCTGCGGGCACGGGCCCCGACTCACGCCAGCGCTTCTGTAGCTCGCGGAAGGCGTTGAACGTGCTGCCCATGATCTCTGAGCCGGCGATAAGCTCTTTAAGCTCTTCTATGATTTGTTGCTTGTCTTTGAGGTTTTTCTCAAACGAGCTGTCAAGCTCTTTGAGATAGGTGTCGCGGCGGTCGCGATAGACGGCTATAAGCTCTTTGAGACGGGTCTCGCCCTCGTCTATGACAGGTTTGTAGGCGTCGGGATCGCCGCCTTCGGCCAGGTATGCGTCGCGGTGGGCGGCAGACTCGGCTTTGTGGGCCTTGTAAAAGGCTATCTTTATGGCTTCCACCTCTTTTCTAAGCTCCCAGGCGGGCTTGCTGTCGAGCAGATCGGCAAAGATTGCCAATATCTCGTTTTTGCTCTTGTCGGCCAGCTTTTCGGGCGTGAGAGACTTGTCGTCCTCTTCAGTGACGGGCTTGCCGGCGGTTTCTGACTGGCTGGCGCACTCTTGGGCGGCCGGCGCGGCGGTAACGGTCGTATTTTCAGCGGTGTCGCTGAATTGCCCCTCGGGGGCAGTACGGTTCAAATCGTTGGTTTCCATACGTTTGATTGAGTTTTAATTTTACAAAGATAGTTATTTTTTTCAAAGTCGACGATTTTATCCCGATTTTTAAGTATTGAGTCTTTTTGTGTGGTGCGGCGCTTTTTAGTGCCGCATGTAGTCTTGCCTCAGCCTGCTGTCTGTTGTCTTTTGGGGGTGCATCACAATAAATGATAGTTTGTTAGCGTTTTTAAAAATGTTTTATTACTTTCGCATCGGAATTTCCCAATTTACTTATGAAAGGTTTGTTTGCAGAGACGCGTTATCCCTGTTTTTTCGACGTACTGGTCTATGTGCTTCTCTTTTTAGTGTCGGCGGTTGCGTCTGCGGCGGCCGTGGTGTACCTGAATATGGAGGGTGACATACTTTTGGCGGTAGGTTATGTCGTAATGTTTGCCGTTTTGCTCGGTCTGTCGGCCATATACAGGGCTGTGAGGCGTAGCAGTCGTAGTTGTGGCAAGGGGGTGAAGGGCCGGATAAGGGGTCCTAAGATGGCGTTGGTGGGAGTGGTGCTGATGATTGCCGTGCAGATAGTCACAGAGCCGCTGGCGGGGCTTGATGCTGCGGCCGAACGCGACTATTACGACATGTTGTCGCAGATGGGCACTGCCATGGTGCTGACCTCTATAATAGTGGCGCCCATTGCCGAGGAGCTGTTTTTCAGAGCCATATTGACGGGCGATATTGCCAGAAAGAGGGGGGTGATGACGGCGGTGCTGATATCGTCGACTTTTTTCGCCCTCTCTCACATAGGACATTGGGCGCAGGTGGCTCCGGCATTTTTGGGAGGGGTGGTGTTGGCTTACATCTATTTGGTAACCAGGTCGGTATGGAATGCCGTATTTGTGCATATGGTCAACAATCTGGCCTCGCAGCTCTACTTTCTCTATTCGCCTACATTTGAAGATTTTGCGCGTCCGTTGAGCCAGGTGATAGGCATAAAGTGGATTTACAATGCCGTATATGTCGCCGCCTGTCTATTGCTTGCGACGGTGTTGACGGTGGGGTTGGCAAGGCTGTCGAGGCGTTACCGGAGAGATGCAGAGCTGACGGAGTTTGGGCAGGACGATGACGCCGGCTCTACGATAGTGTCGAAAGAGGGGCTGGAGGATACATATATAGGTAATGACGGAGGGGAAAATGGCGGTGGAATTTGAGTGTTTGACAAAAAATATTACTTTTGTATCGGATATACTGAAATAATAGACCCTTATGCGTAAGATTTTCCCTATTTTGGCGTGTCTGTCGTTGATGATGTCATGCAAAAACTTTTCGTTCATGTCGTTTCATGAGGAGCCGGTGGCTGTGGTGGGACGCAAATCGTTGTACATGAACGATATAAAAAATATATTCAGGAGGGGCATGTCTTCGCATGACAGTCTTCGTCTGTTGCAGGCGCATGTAGACAGCTGGGTCAAGACGCAGATTAAGATACAGGAGGCCGAGAAGATGCTCTCCGGCAAGGAGACCGATCTGGAGGCGCTGATAGAGGCTTACCGCAATTCGCTGCTAATATACCGTTATGACCGCGCGCTGAGCGACCTTGTCGACACCACGGTGACAACGGCGCAGATAACCGACTATTACAGCCGCAACAAAGAGCAGTTCAGGTTAGTGGGTCCGGTGGTCAAGGCGCGCATTCTGGCTTTCCCCTCAGACTACAGGCAGGGCAAGGCACTCAAAGAGATGATGGCCAGCCACTCGGCAGAGGATTACAGCGACCTTGTCGACATAGTGGGTAAAAGCTCGTTTTATTTCAAGGAGTATACCGACAGGTGGTATTATTTCAAGGATGTGCTGGAGGATATACCTTTTGACGAGAAGGATTTCGACGCCTTTCTGAAGAAAAAGTCGCTTTATGAGTTCAAGGACGAGAAAAAGGGTGTGGTGTATCTGATGAGCATTCAGGCTTACCGCAACACCGGCGACTATATTCCCGTGGTGATGATTGTGCCTACAATAAAGACGGCGATAGTGAACAGACGTCGTGCCGATCTTATAAAGCACAACGACGACAGTTTGTATAACAGTGCCATGATGTCGAGGCATGCCAGTCTCAGCATTGACACCATGCTGATAAAGAGAGCGGCCGTATCGGCCCGTGAGTATGACCGCAAGCAGGAGGAGAAAGCGTTAGGCCGCACCAAGGAGTGGAAGAGGGCTGACATGTAATCTCTCTCTACGGCTCCGCGAGGGGGCTATGGAAGCTGAGGGGGCTTGTTTTTTGGGGGTGGTTTGGTTTTGTAGCGGACATTTTGAGGGGGGGGGGAGGAGGGGTTGTTTTGGTTTTGGCGGCCCCCCCCAACCGGGCCGGCCAGTGTGGGTGAT
>JAIECQ010000130.1 GCA_029068395.1 Rikenellaceae bacterium | reverse complement strand
CCCCCCCCCCCCCCCCCCCCCCCCCCCCCCCCCCCCCCGCCCCCCCCCCCCCCCCCCCCCCCCCCCCCCCCCCCCCGCCCCCGCAACAAGGGCCGCAAGTGAGTGGCGCGACAAGGGTCCGGCAAGGGGTAGAGAGGGGAACAGGGCATGGGTTGGCGAGGCAAGGGGTCAGCAAGGGGTGGCGATGGTCCGGCAAGGGGGGGATGGAAGCAAGGCCCGGGGTTGTGGAAGGCAACAAGGTGGCTTGGCAAGGAGGCTGTAAGTCAGTGGGCGTTTGCCTCACAGGCGCGGGTTTCGGCATATTTAATCATCATGGCCGTGTCATGTTCGGTCAGGTGCCGCAGTAAAAAGCGGCTCTTTGTTTAGATTATAAAAAGGTGCGTTTGCATGTGCGTCCATACCTGACGTCAGGTCAAGGCGGGTGTGCGGCAGTGTCGCAGAGCGGTACAATATCCGCAAGGGTAACAAGTTTTATAGCTATAGAGAGGCGCGACAGGTGGCGTCTCTTGGTCACGGGTTCTGCGCGGGTCGTCAGACGGCACGGCGATGTCGCGTGGCCGTGAGCGCATTGGCGTATGTCGTGTGCTGTAACAGAATGGCGGTGTATTGTCGCCTTTTACTTTTAAGAGACATGAAACAATATCACGACCTGCTTAAGGCTGTCATGACCGAGGGGGTACGGCGCAGCGATCGTACCGGCACCGGCACCATAAGCATATTCGGCTATCAGACAAGGTATGACCTTGCTGACGGCTTCCCCTTGTTGACAACCAAGCGATTGCATCTGCGCTCTATAATACACGAGCTGTTGTGGTTTCTTTCGGGTTCGACAAATATAGGCTATCTGCACGACAACGGCGTGACGATATGGGACGAGTGGGCTTCGCCAGACGGTGAGCTGGGTCCTGTATATGGACGTCAGTGGCGTCACTGGCCCCTGCCCGACGGCGGAGCCATAGACCAGATAGCCGGCGTGGTAGAGCAGATAAAGAGCAACCCGTCGTCGCGCAGACTGATAGTATCGGCATGGAATGTGGCTGAGGTCGACTCTATGGCCCTGCCTCCGTGTCACACCCTCTTTCAGTTTTACGTGGCCGGCGGTCGTCTGTCGTGTCAGCTATACCAGAGGTCGGCAGATGTGTTTCTGGGCGTGCCGTTCAACATAGCATCTTATGCCCTGCTGACCATGATGATGGCGCAGGTGACAGGTCTTGAGCCAGGCACATTCGTGCACACCACAGGCGACACCCACATATATCTTAACCACATCGACCAGGTTGAAGAGCAGCTCTCGCGCACACCGCGTCCTCTGCCCATAATGAAGCTCAACCCCGATGTGAAAGACATATTCGGCTTCTCTTACGACGATTTCTCACTGGAGGGTTATGACCCGTATCCTGCGATAAAGGCCCCGGTGGCCGTCTGACAACTCATTGCATATTTATGGCTAAGGTATCAATGATTGCCGCAATGGCCTCTAACAGGGCGCTGGGCATCAACAACAGTTTGTTGTGGCACATAAGCGAAGACCTCGCGTACTTCAAACGGATAACCTCGGGAGCGGTCGTCGTGATGGGGCGGCGCACCTTTGAGTCGTTAGGGCGTCCGCTGCCCAAGAGAGAGAATGTGGTGGTGTCGAGAAACGACGCTTACCGTGCCGACGGCGTGGCGGTGTGCCCGTCGCTCGAAGAGGCGCTGGCTCGCTATGCCGGCAGAGACGAGATATTCATAATAGGCGGAGGGCAGATATACCGGCAGGCCATGCCGTTTGCCGACCGCATATACCTCACCGAGGTGATGCACGAATATAAGGCCGACACCTTCTTCCCCGAGTTGGATCCCGACATATGGCACGAGAGTTCGCGCACTCACAACATGCGCGGCGCCGACTTCGAATATCCGTTCGATTTTGTGGTGTACGACAGGGTGAGGTGATGGTTTTGTCTCGGCACGTTTAGAGTGTGAGAGTGTGTTTTACCCCGCCCCGCACATATTTGCGCAAAGGGCACGATAAAATGATAAAAGCATGACGACAGAAGAGTTGCAAGAGCGCATATTGAAGCTCAAAAAAGAGAAAAAGGCCGTGTTGCTGGCTCATTATTACACCCGCGCCGAGGTGCAGCAGGTGGCCGACTTTGTGGGCGACAGCCTTCAGCTGGCACGTGCTGCCGTGGGGTTAGAGGCCGACATCATAGTCTTTGCCGGCGTGCGTTTCATGGGCGAGACAGCCAAGGTGTTGTCGCCGGACAAGAAGGTGCTGATGCCCGACCTTGAGGCCGGATGTTCGCTCGCCGACTCTTGTCCCGCCGACGACTTCGCCATGTTTGTAAAGGATCACCCGGGGCATGTCGTCGTAAGTTATGTCAATACATCGGTGGAGGTCAAGGCTCTGACCGACATTGTATGCACCTCGGGTAACGCACTCGAAGTTGTCGGGTCGATACCCCCTTCTACTCCCGTGATATTCGGGCCCGACCGTAACCTCGGCTCTTACATCAAAAGCAAGACAGGACGCGACAACATGGTGTTGTGGGACGGCGCCTGTCACGTTCACGAGCAGTTCTCGCTTGAGTCCGTGCTCGCCCTCAAGAAAGAGCATCCAGCCGCCAAGGTATTGGTGCACCCCGAGTGCAAGGAGCAGCTGGTGATGGTGGCCGATCACGTCGGCTCGACGGCATCTCTGCTCTCGTATGCCCGTACAAGCGACGCCGACGAGTTTATTGTTGTCACCGAGCCCGGAATAATATTCAAGATGCGTCAGGCATGTCCCGGTAAGACATTCATACCCGCACCCCCATCTCAGAGCGACTGCGCATGCAACGATTGCAGCTACATGAAGCTCGTGACTCTGCCCAAGATAATAGACGTCATGACCAACCTCTCTAACGAGATAACCGTACCACAAGATATCGCCAAGGCAGCGCTAAAACCAATACAACGCATGCTGGAACTGCCGGTATGATTTACTGGCACTGCCGGTGATGGTTTGCTGGAACTGCCGGTGATGGTTTGCTGGAACTGCCGGTGATGATTTGCTGGAACTGCCTCCGGCGGCCCTTCCGGGGGAGGGGTCGCGGACCCCGTTTTGATATGTTTGAGGAACAACTACGCGGATAATTACGGATAATGCAATAAAGGCGTTTCGACTATCGTCTCACGCCTTTATCGCATTATCCGTTTTTGGCCCTTGGGCTGAGTGCCTGGAAGATATTCAACATGGGCATGACTCTCGACGGAAAGGGTGCGGAAGCAAAACAGAAACAATAACAGCAGAGCGGCAACCATAAGCAGCAGCGTAGCAAAGCATTACGGGCGGCACGGAAGCATAGTAGCACAGCCGCAACCACCGGCACAGCGGAGAGCGACCCGGGGCCTGCGGAGGGCACAGCATGAAAGTCATGTGCATCATTACCGTCACTAATTCACTGTCATATATATTACTGTGCGGGGCTGCGGCCCTCCGTTGGGGGAGGCTCCGGGCCGCTCGGGCTTCGTTCCTCAGCCCGGACACAAGGAATTTTGGCTTACGGCATACTTCGTAATGCCGGAGATATGGAATAGTGTGCGGTTTCGTTTCACTCAGACCGCGGTGGGTTGCCTTAATTGATATAGTTATTTACTGCTGTTTTCATTTCTTTTGCTCTCATTACCTTGTTGGTTGTGGGCCGGCGCTGGCGCCGGCCTCATCGGCGTGGAGGTCGAGGGCGTGATGATAGTATGGCGTGGTGAGAGACAAAGACGTGCGGCACCTTGGGTTGGCCGGTACGTCCCTTTGGCATGAAGGAGCCACGGGCCGAGCCTGCGGAGGGCAAAGTGGGGAAGTGACGCGCATCACCGCCGTGACTTAACTGCCTACAATTATTTGGCGGGATTACGGGCCTCCGCGGGGGGAGGGTCGGCCCGTTGCGGCTCGTACCTCGCCGCCCTGCCGGCGCGGAAGCCATGCGGGGCAAAAACTACCTGAGCAAAAAGCCCCGCAAAAGCATCTCGGTTAAATGAAAGTATGCGGTTTTGTTGCACTCATACCGCGCGGGGTTGCCTTAATTGCTATAGCTATTTACTGACGTTTTCATTCCTTTTGCGGTTGTGGGCCGGCGCCAGCGCCGGCCTCATTGGGTGAGTGTCGGGGCGTGATGAAAATGAGCCGTGAGGCGTGAAACAGGCGGAGCACTTTGTCTGTAGCTTTTGGAAGGCTTTGTAGCTTGTGGTTTGGCTTTGTGCCTGTGCTGGCGGGGAGGGGCTTTGGTGTGGTGGTTTGGCTGTTTTCGGCTACGCACCCAACGTGCCTTTGGCGTGAAGAAGCCACGGGCCGAGCCTGCGGGGGCAAGTCGTGAAAGTGACGCGCATAATCGCCGTGACTTAGTCACTGCCCACAATAGCGTGGCGGGGGTTACGGGCCTCCGCGGGGTGAGGCGAGGCCCGTTGCGGCCTCGTACCTCGGCCGCCCTGCCTGCGCAAAAACCATGCGACACTAAACCATGCTGAACAAATCTTTCCGAAACAAAAACCACCTGACCCCAAACCCTGCCACCCAACCAATAACACCCATCTAATTCCGTGGAGTTTCCCGCTGTCGGTTACCGCTTTACGGACGGTTCGTTGGACAGTGATGTGGGTGCGGGCGGCAACTATTGGTCGTCAGTTGCGTATCTTTCTAACTACGCGTACTATCTGCGCTTCAGTAGCAATGGTATGACTCCGCAGGGTAACTGGAGTAAGCAGAACGGTTTTAGCGTGCGTTGTGTCCGCTAAATATTAATACTTTGGTTCTTTGATTTCTTTGATTCTTCCCCGAGGGATTGCCTGACGTGGGGATGAATGTGCCGTGTGGTATGGTTTTTGAAAAAGAGAGGCATACTAACTTACAAAATTGAGAGAAAATGATAAAACTAAACACAAACATTGATTTGGGGTTACTCGTTTTGAGGCTTGGTGTGGGTGGCATGATGCTCATACACGGACTGAGTAAGATTATTGGCGGCATAGGGGCAGTCAAGTATCTTGTCGAGGCGGCGGGCATGCCCTCTTTCCTGGCTTATGGTGTCTATGTGGGTGAGGTTATAGCCCCTCTTATGATTGTCTTCGGATGGCGCACACGTCTGGGTGCGCTTCTTCTGGCTGTCAACTGCATTGTCGCCGCTGTCATGTACCATCCCGGCGGTTATCTCTCTCTCGGAGCCACGGGCGGGTGGTCGCTTGAGCTGGTGGGACTCTATTTCTTGTGTGCCCTGGTGCTGGTAGTCACAGGAGGGGGCCGCTATGCAATAAACAGACGCACGGTGCTTGATTGACGCATCTTGTGCAGACAAGTTTAGTGTGCCGCCGGTTGCTTGACAGCGATGACGGCAAGACAGTTAGAGTGAGTCGCGTCCAAAAAAGATGGGGTGCGGCTCACTCTTAACTGCCGATAGGAAATTTTTTATATCTTTGTGGTTCAATTTGTATGCTAATGAGTAATCTTGAAGTTATAATATCGGCGGTTCGCGACAAGAAAGCCAAGGGGGTTATCTCTTTGGATATGAGAGGTGTCGACGGTGCTATATGCGACTGGTTCGTCATATGCAATGCCGACTCGACCACCCATGTCGAGTCTCTGTCTGTGGAGGTTGAAGACAAGCTGTTGGAACTCAACGCTCAGAAGCCCATTAGGGTAGAGGGACGTCAGAACGGCTATTGGGTGGTTATGGACTATGGCGACGTTATGGTACATATATTTCTTACCGAGGCGCGCGAATACTATCGCCTTGAAGAGTTGTGGGGCGATGTGCCCTCTACAAAGTACGAATCGTACGACTGATTTGTATTGCGGCAATAACGCGGGCATTAAAACCGTTACAAGGAAAAAGCACAAATGATGAATCAACCGGGCAAACCCAAAACGGGTATATTTTGGATGTACGCATGTATCGCCCTTTTTATTATAGGCGTCAGCATAATAACCACCTCCGGCGACAGTGTAAAGGTCAGCTGGCCTGAGGTCGTCACTCAGATGCTCGACAAAGGAATGGTCGAGAAGGTTGTGGTGGTCAACGACAAAAATGTCGAGATCACCCTCAAAAAGGCCTATGTCAAGACCTTGCGTAAAGAAGAGAAATATCGCAACATTCCCGACCGTGGGCCTCAGTTCATACTGCGCATAGGGTCGCTGGAAAAGTTTCAGAACGATTACGAGAAGACGCAGGCCGATATGCCCGCCGACAAACGCGTGCCTCTTGAGTTTGAGGGGCGTGACAATGTGTGGGGCGGTCTGCTCTCGACCATCATACCCATAGCTGTCTTTTGCGGTCTGATATACTTTCTTTCTCGCGGCACCCGCGGAGGTGTCGGCGGCGGTGGCAACGTCTTCAGCGTGGGACGCGCCAGAGCGCAGATGTTTGACAAAGACAACAGCGTGAAGGTGAGCTTCAAGGATGTTGCCGGCCTTGAGGAGGCCAAGGTGGAGGTGATGGAGATAGTCGACTTCCTGAAAAATCCCGAGAAATACCGCAAGTTAGGCGGCAAGATACCCAAAGGTGCGCTTTTAGTGGGTCCTCCGGGTACGGGCAAGACACTGCTGGCCAAGGCTGTTGCCGGCGAGGCCTGTGTGCCCTTCTTCTCTATAAGCGGCTCTGACTTCGTCGAGATGTTCGTGGGTGTGGGTGCCTCGCGTGTGCGCGACCTCTTCCGTCAGGCTAAGGAGAAGGCCCCCTGCATTGTCTTTATAGACGAGATAGACGCCATAGGACGCGCGCGTAACAAGACGAACGGCTTCGGCTCTAACGAGGAGCACGAAAACACCCTCAACCAGTTGCTCACCGAGATGGACGGCTTCGGCACCAACAGCGGCGTGATAATGCTGGCGGCCACCAACAGGGTTGACATTCTTGACAAGGCCCTCTTGCGTGCCGGACGCTTCGACCGTCAGATACACGTTGAGCTTCCCGACCTCAACGAGCGGCGCGAGATATTTGCCGTCTACCTTGGTAAACTTAAGCTTCAGGAGGGTCTCGACACCGACTTCCTGTCGAGCCTGACACCCGGATTCTCGGGCGCCGACATTGCCAACGTGTGCAACGAGGCGGCCCTTATAGCGGCGCGACACGACAAGTCGGCCGTCGAAAAGCAAGATTTCCTCGACGCCATAGACCGCATAATAGGCGGCCTGGAGCGCAAGAACAAGATAATAACGGCATCTGAGAAGCGCATCATAGCCTATCATGAGGCGGGTCATGCCGCCGTGAGCTGGATGCTTGAGCATGCCAATCCGCTCATCAAGGTGACCATAATACCGAGAGGTCAGAGCCTCGGCGCCGCCTGGTACAACCCCGAGGAGCGTCAGATAGTGACCCGTCTACAGCTCATGCACCAGATGGCCACCACCTTGGGAGGCCGTGCCTCTGAGTGGCTCAACTTCGGCGAGGTGTCGACAGGTGCGCTCAACGACCTTGAAAGGTGCACCAAGCAGGCCTATGCCATGGTTGCCTATTACGGCATGAGCGACGATTTGCCCAATATGAGCTATTTCGATTCGGGATATAACGACCGCTTTGTCAAGCCTTACAGCGAGGGACGCGCCGCCGAGATAGACAAAGAGGCCTCGATGCTTGTGAAGGAGGCCTTCGCAATGGCAACCGACATATTGTCGTCGCACAAAGACAAGCTTACCGAGCTTGCCGAGCTGCTGCTTGCCAAAGAGGTGGTCTTCACTGAAGACATAGAACGCATATTCGGCAAGCGTCCGTGGGGCATGCCCGGCGTTGGCGACGACGGCAAGAGCCACGACGGCGCCACCGAAACCCCGGAGGTGCCTGCTCAGGAGCCTGTGCAAGAGGGTGAGTCATCTTGCGGCGGACAAGATAATAGCCCTGCATACGACACTTCGGAGCCTGATTATACCCGCCCCGACTATAGTGAGGGCCTTAAGGCCTGAGGGCACATCGAAATATGCAGGCCCGCGACAAACTTAACAAAAGGAGTATAACACCTTAAGACAACGCAACAATGGCGAACATGAAGAACATACTGACCCGGACCCTGAGCGGTACATTGTTGGTGGCAGGCATCATGGCTGCGACTTTTTGGTGCCGGTGGAGCCGCGATATCATGCTCATGCTCATAGCTGTGGGCTGCCAGTGGGAGCTTCTGGGTCTCATGGGCAGAAAGGGCGCCATGCGTGTTGCGGTGTGTGTCGTGTCGGCTCTTTTGATGTTGTCGTTTTCGGTGTGGGGAGCCTCTTATGAGGTGGCTTTTGCTGTCGTGGCCATGATGTTGGCGCGTTTTGCCTCTGAGCTTTATACCAAAAGTGACAATCCGGTTGGCGGTGTGGCTGCCGATGTGCTCTCGTTTGCATATACGGCGGTGCCTGCGGCTGTGGCCATGACATTGGGAAGCATGCCTCTGGCCCTACTTTTTGTGATGGTGTGGATAAACGATGTGGGCGCCTTTCTTGTCGGCTCGACCATGGGGCGTCACAAGCTCTTTGTGAGGCTCTCGCCAAGCAAGACATGGGAGGGTTGCATAGGCGGTGTGGCGCTGACGGTGGCTGCGGGCATTGTAACGGCGCGCTTTGTTACAGGCGGCCATATGTGGCAGTGGGCGCTTGTGGGGCTGCTGACAGCCATAGGCGCGGTGCTGGGCGACCTTTTCGAGTCGATGATAAAACGCTCTGTAGGCGTCAAGGACTCGGGAAATGTGATACCGGGGCATGGCGGCATGCTCGACCGTTTTGACGCCCTGCTCTTTGCCGCACCTCTGTTTTGTATTGCTTACAACGTGATATTCAAACTTTAAATATTGAAGAGATGACCCTTTCAAAAGAAGGACGTGCCATTATGTTGTCGACACTGGCCGCATGTGTGGCTGTGAGTCTGGCGGCATGGTTCCTTATCTTTCCTCCTCTCTCGTGGCTTGTGATAGCTGCGGCAGTGCTCTTCCTTTTGTTTATAGTCAGATTTTTCCGTCTGCCGCACATAGAGCATGAGGTTGACGACACCAAGGTGTTCTCGCCCGCTTACGGCACTGTGGTTGTGGTAGAACGTGTCTATGAAGAGGAGTATTTCAAGTGTGACATGATGCAGGTGTCGGTTTTCATGTCGGTGTGGGACGTGCATGCCAACTGGTTTCCCGTCAGCGGCACGGTGCGCTATTTCCGCCATCACCACGGCAAGTATATGGTGGCATGGCATCCCAAGTCGTCGACCGACAACGAGCGCACCTCCATCGTGGTGGAGTCTATACATGCCACGGTGCTCTTCCGTCAGATTGCCGGCATTCTGGCCAAGCGCATAGTGTCGTATGCCCGCGAGGGTTCGCAATATTCGCAGAGCGACAAGTGCGGCTTTATCAAGTTCGGGTCGAGGGTCGATGTATTTCTGCCTCTTGACACTCGCATAACGGTGAACATAGGCGACAAGGTCAAGGGCGGACAGAGCGTCATTGCCTGCTTTGACCCCGCCCAAAACAGTGAGGCATGAACAAGCTGACCCGTTACATCATAGCCCTTGCAGTGACGGCCATAGTGCTGTTTGTGGTGTGGTATTTCCGTTCTATCGTTAAATACATACTCATATCGGCGGTGCTGTCGGTGATAGGCCGTCCCCTCATGACGCTTCTCGAAAGGGTCACCGTGCGGGGCCGTAAGTTTCCGCATTGGGCGGCGGCGACGACCACGTTGTGCGCCATAATAGGTGTGACGGTGCTTATGATGTCGTTGTTCATGCCCTTGGTGTTGGGTAAGTTTCATGCTCTGACGCAGTATAATTACGGCGATATTGTCGACATATTTTCCGCTTACATAGCCTCGTTTGAGAGTTACATGCAAGAGCGTTTTGCCATAGATGTCAACGTCATAGGCGACAAGCCGTTGCGCGAGACCATTCAGGAGTGGCTCAAGAACGCCGTCATGCCCACCGTCAGCGGCATAGGGTCGTTGCTGGGAGGGGTGGTCGACTTTCTGATAGGCGCCTTCTCGGTCACGTTCATAACCTTCTTCTTCTTGAAAGAGAGCAGCCTTTTCACCGACGGTGTCATAATATTGTTTCCCAACCGTTACGACGAGAACGTGCGTCGCGCGCTCGACTCGTCGATAAGCCTGCTGTCGCGTTACTTCATAGGTCTGCTGGTAGAGTCGGCCATAAAGCTGGTGATGGTGGGCGTGGCCATCTATCTGGTGACGGGGCTTAACGCGGGCGACGCCACCATAATAGCCCTCATATCGGCCGTTCTTAACGTGATACCCTACATAGGTCCGTTGCTCGGGGCCATAATAGGCATACTGATAGCCATAACCACCCCCGAGGCGTCGGGCCTGACAGGCGAGATAGCCTTTCAGCTGACTATAATATTCGCAGTCTTCCAGCTGATAGACAACATAATACTTCAGCCCTATGTATATGCCTCAAGTGTCAAGGCCCACCCGTTAGAGATATTTCTCGTGATATTGGCCGCAGGCTCTATTGCCGGGGTCATGGGCATGTTGCTGGCTATTCCCGCATACACCGTCTTGCGGGTCTTTGCCAAGGAGTTTTTGAGCAGGCTGAGGGTGGTGCAGAAACTGACGGAGAACATATAGCCCTGTGGCGATTTTTTTGCCTATGAATGGATCCGTTTCGTTTAAAAAAGTTATATTTGCGGTGCGGAAAAATCTAAAACAATAATGGATAATACGGAACTTGCGCGTCTGTCGACTCAGGTTAGACGAGACATCATCCGAATGGTGGCCTCTGCCGCATCGGGACATCCGGGCGGCTCTTTGGGTACGGCCGATCTAATGACACTTCTCTATTTCGAGATACTTGAACACGACCCCGTCACCTTTACCGACAACGGCAAGGGGCAGGATGTGTTCTATCTCTCTAACGGTCACATATCGCCTGTGTGGTACTCGGTATTGGCCCGCAGCGGCTATTTCCCCGTAAGCGAGCTTTCAACCTTTCGGGCTTTGGGCTCGCGTCTTCAGGGCCATCCCACCCCCGTCAAAGGTCTTCCCGGCGTAAGGGTGGCGTCGGGTTCGCTGGGGCAGGGTCTCTCGACGGCGCTGGGTCATGCCTTGGGCAAGAGGCTCGACGGAGACACTCACAAAGTGTATGTGCTCATGGGCGACGGCGAGACCCAGGAGGGTCAGGTGTGGGAGGCCGCCATGTTTGCCGCAGCTCACCGCATAGACAACATAATAGCCTTTGTAGACTGGAACAACCAGCAGATAGACGGCTCTTGCGATCAGGTGATATCGCTGGGCGACTATCAGGGTAAATGGCGCGCCTTCGGATGGGAGGTGCTCACCATGGACGGCCACGACTTTGCCGACATGAAACGCGTGATAGCCCAGGCTCAGAGCCTCTGCGGAAACGGTCGCCCCGTGATAATACTCACCCGCACCGACATGGGCCACGGCGTCGACTTCATGTGCGGAACCAACGAGTGGCACGGCAAGGCTCCCTCGGCAGAGCAGGCACAGCGCGCACTCGCTCAGCTCGAAGAGACGATAGGCGATTATTGATTCGGTTATGACACGTGGCTGTTGCGATATGTAACGTCCACCTAAATTTGATTTCGATGAAAAGATTTGAATATACCCAAAAGAAGGATACCCGTTCGGGCTTTGGGGCCGGCCTGCTTGAGGTGGGACGCCGCTGTGGCGATGTGGTTGCCATGTGTGCCGATCTGACAGGCTCTCTTAAGATGGACGCTTTTAAGAAAGAGTTCCCCGAGCGATTCTTTCAGGCCGGCATCGCCGAGGCCAACATGATAAGTGTCGGTTCGGGTCTGGCCAAGGCGGGCAAGATACCCTTTGTGGGTTCGTTTGCCGAGTTTGTCACCGGACGCGTCTATGACCAGGTGCGTCAGTCGGTGGCCTACACCGGCGCCAACGTCAAGATAGCGGCATCGCATGCCGGCATAACACTCGGCGAGGATGGCGCCACCCATCAGGTGATGGAAGACCTCGGACTCATGAAGATGCTCCCAGGCATGGTCGTCATAAACCCCTGCGACTACAATCAGACCAAGGCGGCAACCATTGCGGCGGCATATCACGACGGTCCCGTCTACCTGCGCTTCGGTCGTCCTGCCGTGCCTGTGTTCACACCCGAAGACCAGCCGTTCCAGATAGGACGCGCCGTCAAGATGATATCTGGTTCGGATGTGGCCATATTTGCCACCGGGCACCTTGTGTGGAAAGCCGTGGAGGCGTGCGAGATACTCGAAGAGAGAGGCATAAGCGTAGAGCTTGTCAACATACATACCATCAAACCGTTAGATGAGCAGGCCGTCATTGAGTCCGCAGCCAAGTGCGGATGTGTCGTCACAGCTGAAGAGCACCTCGCAAACGGCGGACTCGGCGACTCAATAGCTCAGCTGCTGGCGCGTCACAGACCAACTCCCATGGAGTATGTGGCCGTAGATGACCAGTTCGGCGAGAGCGGCAAGCCCGACGAACTGATGACCAAGTTCCATCTCGACGTCCCCGATGTCATCGCCGCCGTCGAGCGCGTGATGGCTCGGAAATAGCCGGCGGCTTGCAGGCACTGCCGGTGGTGGCTTGCGGTCACTGTCGGTGATGGTATTGCTGGAACGGCCGTTTTTGCTGGAACTGCCTCCGGCGGCCCTTCCGGGGGAGGGGTCTCGGACCCCGTTTTGATATGTTTGAGGAACAACTAAGCGGAAGTACGAAAGATATGGATAAAGGCGTTCGACTATCGTCTCACACCTTTATCCATATCTTTCGTTTTTGGCCCTGG
>JAIECQ010000013.1 GCA_029068395.1 Rikenellaceae bacterium | reverse complement strand
TTTCATTCTCTGGACTGACCTATCCTTTTATAGGTATGAACAAGGTGGTGGCCACATTAGGTAAGGTGCTCTTCCCCTTCACGCATTATCTCGACATATTTGTCGACCAGTCGATGAGAGGGGCTCCGGTGTGGTATTCGCTCGGTGATGTTGCGGTGTTGTGTCTGTTTGTGCTTGCAGGCATGGCCTCGATGCCCTTTCTGCGTATGTTGTGCAAAGACCAGAGACAGTGGGGCCGACTTTAACATAAACGGTTATTTTACCAATGAATGGAATAAACAGATATTTGTATGTGGCTCGCAACGAGTTTGTTGCCATGTTGCGTGACGGTGGTGTCATGCTTATAATGCTCGGGGCCATATTCATCTATTCGACCCTTTATACGTTTGTTTATCGTAACGAGGTGGTGCGCAATGTGCCCATTGCCGTCGTAGACCTTGACGGCACCGAATCGTCGCGTGAGTTTATAAGGCGGCTGGATGCCTCGCCTAATGTCACGGTGGCCTATCAGACGACAGATCTGGAGCAGGCGCGTCAGTTGTTTTACAGTCATAACGTATATGGCGTGTTGTTGTTGCCTAACGAGTATGAAAAGAAGATATCTTCTGGCGGGCAGGCTGTGGTGAGCATATATGCCGATGCCAGTTACTTTCTGATGTACAAGCAGTTGTTTTCGGCAGCCACATCGACAATAGGCTATCAGAACATAAAGATAGAGTCGGCGAGGTTTATGGCGGCGGGCATGGACAGCCGTTCTGCCGTGGCGCTTGCCGACCCTGTGGAGGTCAAAGTCACCAAGCTATATAACAGGGTTGAGGGGTATGCCACCTTCGTAATGCCGGCCATTATGGTGTTGATATTGCAGCAGACATTGCTCATAGGTATAGGCATGGTCAACGGCACCATGACCGAGCGTAACTTATGGAGGCGTTACCGCAAGAAAAACCGTCACTTCTCGTCGCTGCTGGTGTTGCTCGGCAAGGCGACGGCATACGTATTCTTTGCCGCCATAGTGTGTTTTCTCGTTTACGGAGTATATTACAAGATATTGGGTTATCCGGTGCTCGGCAATGAGATTGACTCGATATTGTTCTTTGCTCCCTACCTGTTGTCGGTGGTGTTCCTTGGCATAGGGGTGTCTATGTTGTTTCGTTACCGCGAGACGGCCATCATAACGCTTGTGGCGTGGTCGGTGCCCTTTCTGCTCCTCAGCGGCGTGTCGTTCCCGATGGAGGGCATGCCCTCATGGCTCTATTCGATGGGGCAGATGCTGCCATCAAGCTCTGCAATAACTGGTTACATACGTCTTAATGTGATGGGGGCTACGCTCGACGATGTCAGGGCGGAATATTTGTGGCTGTGGGTGCTCGCCATATCTTATTTCGTGTTTGCCGTTATCATGATACACTTCAAGTTCAAGATGTTGAACCATCAGATGCAGGCCGGGATGGAGTCAGCCGCTCCTGCCGCCGTAGCTCATGTAGGCACTGACGACAGGGGGCTGTTTTCGGGCAGCGGTCACAGCGACACCCGTGTGGTGGAGGTGTCGGGCGAGGCCAAGGATGATAGCCATGTCGATGACAGTCAGAGCGTCAGGGAAGAGCGGTCGGGCGGCAAGCGTGTATTCTCCGACAAGCTCAGGAACGACACCCGTGTGGTGGAGGTGGGCGGCAAGAGCGACGATGACCTTAATGATAAAGGTGAAATATTTGTGTGATAATTTGCAGAATAAGATAATTGTTCTTACCTTTGCATCGCAATCGGGAAAAAGATTGCAATATGGTGGACATAGCTCAGTTGGTTAGAGCGTCGGATTGTGGTTCCGAAGGTCGTGGGTTCGAGACCCATTGTCCACCCCAAGAAATCCCACCCCAATAGTGAAGGGGTGGGATTTTTTATGGACATACATGACTGCCCGGTAGTAGTAGGCGGGGCGGACAAGTATGTGTGTGTCAGTGATTTTGGTGTCGGGTGCGATATTTTCTGTCGGGTTTTGTCTCGGCGGGATGTGTCGGGACTGAAAAACGCAGTAAGTTATGATTATTTTCGGTGTGAGAGAGTCTGTCGGTGAGCCCATGGCGTCTGATATGTCGTGTCCGGGATGCGGGAGCATGCTGTATGCGGTGCCGGTTCATAAATATTTCCATATATGGATCATCCCGTTTTTCCCTGCCGGAAGAAGCTGTCCGATGGTTTGCAGCTCTTGCAACGGGTCGTTTAATGTATCGCACGGAAATCTGCCTAAGCCGCGTGTGCTGTGGTGGACATTTTCAGACCTTATTCTGGCAGGCATGTTTTTTATGTGGATGTTTATTCACGAGCGTTTCATTGTCTGACACATGGCAGCATAAAAAAACGCCACCTTGCAAGGTGGCGTTTTTTGTGTCTCTATATTACTCTTTGAATGTGATGACCAGCACTCTGGAGTTTTCCCAGAAAGTGTCGGCGTCGGTTATTCTGAGTTTGGTGATGGAGTTGCGTGTCTGTCCCGAGACGAACGTGTATGACCCTACGGGGAAGCTGCCTATTATCTCGGCATTCTTGCCTGAGAGGTCGATAACGCTGGTTTCGCGGATGTCTATGATCGTCATCTGGCTCTTGTCGAGGTTGGGGTTGACGGCTAATGTTTTGTTGCCTAAGCCTTTCTTTATAAGAATGCCACGGTCGAGCAGCTCTTTGGTCGGGCCAACTGCAACATAGGCTTTGTTAAGCTCGCTTTCTTGGTCAGACACCACGTTAGAGAGCATCTGAGAGGTTTTGTTGGCGTCTGAAAGCTCGGTGTTTAGCTTGATTATCTGGTTGTTGAGGTCGTCGATGTTGCCGAGCATGGCTTTGATGGTGGCATCGCGCTCGTCTATTTGCGTGCGTAGTTCGTTCATCAGTTTTTCAAGGCCGGCAATGTTGATGTTGGCCTTTTTGAGGAGGGCGGTGTTCTTTTTGAGCGTGGCAATGGCCTTGCGTTGGTCTGAGAGGCGTTCGGCCAATATCTCAAGGTCTTCTTTCACCTGGGCCTCGTCGCTCTTGCCGAGCTCTGATTTGCTTACCACGATAGACTCCTGGCGTTTTATGTCGGAGAGGGTCGATGATATGTCAGACAGTGCGAAGAGGGCCTCGTTGAGAACCGAGTCGCGTGCCGCCAACACAACTTGCAGAGAGTCGTTGCTGACGGTCAATAGTGTAATCTGCTGTTCTTTTTCTCTGCCGCATGAGGTTGCGAACATGGCTATGAGGGCCGCGAAAACAATCTTTTTCATATTGAAATAGGTTTTATGTTGCAAATTTATAGCTTTTATGCAAGTATGCAATATTTGTGCCTAAATATTTGTATGGCATACGATTATTTGTATGTGAAGTAAGATTTGTCGTTGGTGTTGGAAAGATGAGGGGGGCGGATGTCTGAGGTGCCGGTGCGTAATGTGCTGTATGACAGAGGTGTTTTGTAGATGGCAAGAAGGGATGATAGTGTTGAATGTGACCAAAACAACCCCGATGCGAACCATAAAAACATCTGCTACAGAGGCGCGTAGATGGCGATGGGAAGATGGTTGTTTCGTAAAAAATCATTACCTTTGCTTGGTTTTGATGGACTGTCTGTAACCGTCATAGGGTTGTTTATGTAAATTGTGTCATAAAACAGGCTGTCAAACGATGCAGTTTAAACGGTGCGTAAATGGTAAAAATGTAAAATTGTAAAGATATGAGACTAAGTAATTTGTTTGTCGCCATGGTGGCGGTGTTGCCTTTGGTGGAGTCGTGTGCCTCTTCAGATGCGCCCATGCAGCCTCTTCAGGAGCTGCCTACCATGAAGGTGACAAGGGGTGACGCGGTTATCAACACCGATTTTGCCGCCGAGATAGAGAGCCGTCGTGTAATAGAGATACGCTCTCGGGCAACGGGTTATGTGTCGGAAATAGCTGTCAAGGAGGGCGCCCTTGTGCGTAAGGGCCAGACCATAGTGCAGATAGATCCCGACCAGTATGCGCAGGCTGTCAATATGGCACAGTCGATGGTGCTCTCGGCCAAGGCCAACGTGCAGAATGCCGAGCTGGAGATTGAAAAGCTCACTCCGTTGGTGGAGAAGAATATAGTAAGCGGCTTTCAGTTGCAGACGGCTCAGAGCAACTTAGCATCGGCCAAGGCTGGTCTCAAACAGGCAGAGGCGAGCTTGCAGGATGCGCGCATAAACCTGTCGTACACCACCATAACCAGTCCCGTGAGCGGTGTAATAGGCAAGATAGACATTTATCCCGGCAGCCTTTTGCAGGCAGGCGGCTTTATTACCGACGTCTCTGAGTCGGGCGATGTTTTCGCTTATTTCGCTTTCGACGAGAAGAAACTGATGGAGCTTATGGGGCAGAAAGAGGGCGGCACCATACATGACCGTGTCGCCGAGCTTCCTGAGGTGGAGTTTATCATGGTTGACGGGAGCGTATATCCTCAAAAAGGGCGCCTTGAGGTGGCCAGCGGTCTTGTCAACAAGGGCACCGGCTCCGTACAGCTCAAAGGGGTGTTTCCCAATAAGGCGGGGGTGCTCAGGTCGGGCAGTACCGGCAAGGTGCGCATACCCCTTCATTACGAAAACGTGCTTGTGGTGCCACAGAAGGCCACATTTGAGCTTCAGGACAAAAAGATGGTATATGTGGTTGGTGCCGACAGCGTTGTACACAGTAAGAAGATAGATGTGACCGGTCAGACGGGGCTCGATTACACCGTGGGCGGAGGCATTGACGAGGGAGATGTGATTGTTGTCGAGGGGATACGCAGGCTCAGGGAGGGCATGAAGATAGCTCCCGTAGGCGGTGCGGATGTGCGTTAGTGTCGCCTCGGCAGCCTATTGTCTTGTAATGCGACGGACATAGCCCGGTGACGACTATGGCGTGTAGGAACAGCCTGACGCACATAGCTAACCTGAGGCAAGAAAAAAGTGCAAATAACCATTTTAAGACGATGATACAAAAATTCATACAGCGACCCGTGCTGTCGACAGTCATATCTATAATAATATGTATTGCCGGCCTTATCGGTCTTGTGACGCTGCCGGTGTCGCAATATCCGGAAATTGCGCCTCCTATGGTGCGTGTCAGCACCACATATCCGGGTGCCAACGCCGACGTGGTGCTCAAGAGCGTGATAGCCCCTTTGGAGGAGCAGATAAACGGCGTGGAGAACATGACCTATATAACCTCGACGGCCGACAATAACGGCAGCGCCACCATAGAGGTATATTTCAGTCAGGGCACCGACCCCGACATGGCCTCTGTCAACGTACAGAACCGTGTCTCGGCAGCCCTCAGCAAGCTGCCCGCAGAGGTGACCCAAAACGGTGTCACCACCGAGAAGATGCAGAACAACATGCTTCTGAACATCTCTCTCTACAGCACCAACCCCGACTATGACGAGACATTTTTGCAGAATTACGGCCGCATAAACATCTATCCCGAGCTTCAGCGTGTCAACGGCGTGGGGCGTGTCAACATATACGGCGCACGCGATTACTCCATGCGCATATGGATAGATCCCGTCAAGATGGCCGCATATAAGCTCAATCCCACCGACGTGATGGCCGCTGTGCAGGAACAGAACGTGGAGGCTGCTCCCGGCAAGTTTGGCGATAACGGCAACCAGGCCTTTCAGTACACCATAAAATATAAAGGCAAGTTCACCTCGGCCGAAGATTACGGCAATATAGTGATACGCGCTGAAGATAATGGCAACATATTGAAGCTCAAAGATGTGGCCACCATAGAGTTGGGGGCGTTCGATTACAGTACGTCGGCCTCGTCGCAGGGCTATCCCGCTTTCGGTATGGCCGTGTACCAGATGGCCGGCTCTAACGCCAACGATGTGGTCAAGGCGCTGAAAGCCAAGATGGAAGAGCTTAGTGCTAACTTTCCCGACGGAGTCTTTTATGTCATTCCTTACGACACCAACAAGTTTCTGGAGGCCTCTATCAAGAAGGTGATAAGCACCTTTTTCGAGGCTTTCATACTCGTGACGCTGGTGGTTTACATATTCCTGCAAGATTTGCGTTCGACCATCATACCCATCATATCGTCGTTGGTGGCTATAGTGGGTACCTTCTTCATGCTTTTGGTGTTTGACTTCTCGCTCAATCTGCTCACCCTGTTTGCCTTGATTCTGGCCATAGGTATGGTGGTTGACGACGCCATAGTGGTGGTGGAGGCGGTGCACGCCAAGATGGAGCACGACCCCTCTAAAAGCGTGTTGCAGGCCACATCAGAGGCCATGCACGAGATTACGGGGGCCATAATATCTATAACCTTCGTTATGTCGGCGGTGTTCTTCCCTGTCAGCTTCATGACGGGTCCTACGGGTGTGTTTTATCGTCAGTTTGCCCTCACGTTGGCATCGGCGATGGTGATATCGGCAGTCAACGCCTTGACTCTCAGTCCGGTGCTATGCACATTTTTCATAAAGCCCAAGGGGGGCGAGAAGGTCACCTTCATGACGCGGCTGCATCATAACTTCAACACGGCGTTCGACTCCATGTTAGAGCGTTACCGCGGCGCCTTGCGTCTGTTCACGCGTCATCGCTGGCTGCCAGTGGCCATGATAGCGGCGTTCGGAGGGGTGGCCTATTGGCTCATGACCACCACCGCCACGGGATTCATACCCAACGAGGACCAGGGCATAATAATGGTGGATGTCACACTGCCGGCCGGCTCTTCGCTTGAACGCACATTAGTGGCGTCGCGCACTCTCGACTCAATAGCCCGCTCTATGCCTGAGATTGATTCGCGCATGCTCGTGAGCGGCTTCAGCATATTGAGCGGTGCGTCGGGCGGCTCTTACTCGCTCGGCATCATAAGCCTGACCGACTGGGACAAGCGCGACAAGAGCGCCTCGCAGGTGCAGCTTGAGCTTATGAACAAGGCCAACTCAACCATCAAAGAGGCCACTACCACGGCTTTCGTGCCGCCGGCGGTGTCGGGCTTCGGTGTCTCCAACGGTTTTGAGATACAGCTGCAAGACCGATCGGGAAATGACGATATTAACAGCTTTCACGATGTGGTTCAGGAGTTTATAGCCGAGCTTTACGCCCAGCCCGAGGTTAAATATGCGCGGACGGCTTTTGATGTGGGGTTTCCGCAATATCAGTTTGACGTGAGCGTGGATAAGTGCAAGCAGTTGGGTGTGAGCGTCTCTGACGTCTTCATGTCGTTGCAGGGCTATTTGGGCAGCATGTTCGTCTCTGACTTCAACCGTTTTTCCAAATATTACCGTGTGATGATGCAGGCGGCACCCGAAGATCGTGCCACACTGGCATCTATAGACAAGATAATGGTGCGCAACAACAAGGGCGAGATGGTGCCGGTGAGCACGTTGGTCGACTTCAAGCGCGTGTATGGTCCCGAGTCGATATCGCGTTACAACCTCTTCACCTCGGCGACTATCAACGGCGAGGCCAAAGATGGTTACAGCACCGGTCAGGCCATAGAGGCGGTGCGTCGTGCTGCCGAGAAGCTGCCGGCGGGTTATACGCTCGAATTTTCGGGCATGACGCGCGAGGAGGTCAACGCGGGCGGACAGCAGATCATCATCTTCTTGCTCTGCTTCATATTCGTCTATCTGATACTCTGTGCGCAATATGAGAGTTACATGTTGCCGCTGTCGGTGATGATACCGCTTGTGATAGGTATCTGCGGCGTGTTTATATTCATACGTGCCTTTGGTATAGACAACAACATATATGTGCAGGTGGCCCTGATTATGCTTATAGGCCTGTTGGCCAAGAACGGCATCCTTATCGTAGAGTTTGCCCGTCAGCGGCGCGACCACGGCATGACCATCGTGCAGTCGGCCATACAGGGAGCCATGGCGCGTCTGCGTCCCATTCTCATGACCTCGTTTGCATTCATATTCGGCATGGTGCCCCTTATGATAGCCTCGGGCGCCGGTTCGGCCGGTAACCGCTCTATAGGTACGGCGGCTGCGGGAGGCATGCTCATAGGTACCGTGTTCGGGGTGTTTGTGATACCCACCATGTATGTCATATTCGAGCGTGTGGACGAGAGAATGCGTGTCAAGAAACGTGCCCGTCTGGCGGCCGAGGCGTTGCATCATGCCAAGTTAGCCAAGATGCAGGCCGAGGGCGAAGAGGCTGTAGGTAACTGACGGATAACGACTTAAAGTTTGATGGCGGTGATGTTGTCCCGATACACTGGCGGGCTTTGAGGCTCGGGTGTCGGGGTGGCAGACGGCGGAGATTGGGGTGGTGTTTATTGAAACAGACAACTTATGATGAAAGCGACAAAATTGATATGTATGACACTTTTGCTGGCGTGTCTCGGCAGTTGTGTCACCCCCGGGTTTAAGATGCCCGAGCAGAGCACCTTGCCTTTAGAGGGGCTTTATCGCGGCTACGGGGCCGATGACTCCACGTGCATGGCGCGCATGTCGTGGCACGAATATTATGCCGACCCCAGGTTGCAGGCCCTCATTGGCGAGGCTCTTGACTCCAACCTCAATCTGCGCATAAACATCAAGCGCATGGAGGAGGCGCGTGCCTATTGGCGCAAGAGCCGCATGGGATTTGTACCCACCTTGGCCGCATCGGCGCAGGCGCAGTTTGCATCGCCATCTGATAACGGCACCTCGGCGGTGGGCCCTAATGTCAGCAAGCCGATACAGGATTATTCTCTCGGTGTCAGCGCCTCGTGGGAGATAGACATATGGGGCAAGATAAGAAGCGCCAAGCGTGAGGCCTATGCCAACCTTTTGTCGCAGGAGGCGACCAAGAATGCTGTCGTCACCCAGCTTGTGGCCGATATGGCCGGCAGCTATTATCGTCTTTTGATGCTCGACGAGCAGTTGCGCATAACCGAGAAGACCATTGACAATTACACCGAGTATCTTGAAACGGTCAAGGCGCTCAAAATGTCGGCTCAGGCCAACGAGGTGGCTGTTCAGCAGGCCTATGCCCAGCTTTATGGCGCACAATCGTACATACCCGAGTTGATGGCATCCATAGAGGCCACCGAGACATATATCGGGTTCCTTTTGGGTAAGCCCGGTTTTAAGGTCGAGCGTGCCGATTCGTTGGATATCAGTATGATAGGGTGCGATTTGTCTGTGGGTCTTCCTGCACAGCTGCTTCAGTACAGGCCCGATGTCATGGCTGCCGAGCAGAGCCTCAGGGCGTCGCACTACCGCTTCAATGTGGCCAAGGCCTCGATGTATCCGTCGCTCACCATAGGGGGCTCTGTGGGTGTGGAGTCGGTGAAGATAAAGGAGTGGTTCGATCCCGAATCGCTCTTCTGGAATGCCGTCGGTGGTCTTGTGGCTCCCATTATCAATGCCCGCGCCTTGCGTACGCAGAAAGAGGTGGCCAAGTTGCAGAACGAAGAGAGCCTTCTCGCTTTCAAGGCGGCGATACTCAATGCCGGCATGGAGGTGTCTAATGCTGTGGCGCAGTGCCGGAGCACCGCCCGTCAGGTAGAGATACAGTCAAAGCAGACCGAGGCCCTGGCCAAGTCGTATGAATATTCGCAGATGTTGTTGGTGCGTGGATATGCTACCTATATAGATGTGCTGGTGGCTCAGACGGGGCTGTTTAACAGTCAGATAGCCCTCAATACCACATCTTACAACGCCATAGCCCAGCGCATAGAGCTTTATCGCGCATTGGGCGGCGGATGGACTACAGAGAAGTAAGTCGCACTTGTCTTGAAGGTGACATGGCATCTGCATGGCGCGGCCGGCGAATGCGGCGAGAGCGGGAGTGTGGGCCTGGATTTGGGGGCGTGATATAGAGGCATGAAAGCAAAACAACACTGTCGGCGGCGGCAGTGTTGTTTGTGTACAGGGGGTTGTTATTTCCCGTAGTTGAACGTGATGGTGCGTTTTATGTCGGGATGGAGGCTGTGTTCTACAGGACAGGTGGCGGCGGCGCGCTCGATGATAAGGCGTGTTTTGGCGTCGTGGTCGTGTGGAATGTTGACATTTATGACTATCTCGCCGATGCGGCGCGGCTCTGACGACATTATTTTGGTTATCTCGAGCGTGGTGCCCTCTATGGAGAAGCCGTGGGTGCGTGCGGCAATGCCCATTATGGTGAGCATGCAACTGCCCAAGGCTCCCGCCACAAGGTCGGTCGGTGAGAATGCCTCGCCTTTGCCGTTGTTGTCTGTGGGGGCGTCGGTGAGCACCACAGAGCCTGATTGAAGATGGGTCATCTCGGTGCGAAGGTCGCCGAGGTAATGAGTCTTGATTGTGGCCATAATAGTTGTTGTGAAAAGTTTATATGCAAAGATACGATTAAGCCGAGAGGTGGGCAAATTTTATTTGCCTGACCGAGGCGAAGTATCTAAGGCGACAGCCAAAGATACGATTAAGCGAGGGCAAAAGCAAACGATAGTTTGGTTTTGCTTAAGCGTGAGTATCTTAAAGCCGTCAGGTTAAAGATACGATTAAGCGAGATCAAAAGCAAACGATAGTTTGGTTTTGCTTAAGCGTGAGTATCTAAAGCCGTCAGGTTAAAGATACGATTAAGCGAGATCAAAAGCAAACGATAGTTTGGTTTTGCTTAAGCGTGAGTATCTAAAGCCGTCAGGTTAAAGATACGATTAAGTCGAGAGGTGGGCAAATTTTATTTGCCTGACCGAGGCGAAGTATCTAAGGCGACAGCCAAAGATACGATTAAGCGAGGGCAAAAGCAAACGATAGTTTGGTTTTGCTTAAGCGTGAGTATCTTAAAGCCGTCAGGTTAAAGATACGATTAAGCGAGATCAAAAGCAAACGATAGTTTGGTTTTGCTTAAGCGTGAGTATCTAAAGCCGTCAGGTTAAAGATACGATTAAGCCGAGAGGCGGGCAAATTTTATTCGCCTGACCATGGCGGAGCATATAAGACCGTCAGGTCGGAGCGGGCAGATAAATAGTCATTGCAGGCGGCTCGGGTTAGGTTATTTTGTGTTTCTTTTCGTTCTTGTTAGAAACATTTCGTACCTTTGCCGTGTCGTTATCGTGTTGAGTGTGACGATGGTTTTTGTGAAACTTTCATTACGTGGCTATGATTGTAAAATCAGCGGAGTTTGTTTGCAGCAGTTCAAAGATATGGCAGTGTCCCAAGGGTGATATACCCGAGTTTGCGTTCATCGGCAGGTCAAATGTGGGCAAGTCGTCGCTCATAAATATGTTGTGCGGCATAGGCGGATTGGCCAAGGTGTCGTCTACTCCCGGCAAGACTCAGCTTATCAATCACTTTATTGTCAACAAGTCGTGGTATCTGGTCGACCTGCCTGGATATGGATATGCCAAGGCGTCTAAAAGTGTCAGACGCGGATTTTCCAAGCTGATAAGCGATTATACCGAGAAGCACGAAAACCTCTGTTTCCTGTTCATATTGGTGGATGTGCGTCATGAGCCGCAGCGCATAGACCTTGAGTTTATTGATGCCATGGGGGATGCCGGAGTGCCTTTTGCCGTGGTCTTCACCAAGGCCGACAAATTGTCTGCATCCGCCTTGGAGCGAAATGTCGAGTTCTATAAGGCGAAGCTGTCGGAGAGCTGGTCAGAGCTGCCCCTCTTTTTTGTGACCTCGTCAGAGAAGAGACGCGGGTGCGATGAGATACTCGACTTTATAGACAAGACATTCTGCGAGGTGACCGGCAGGTAGAGGCTATGTGCGGCAGGCGTCAGGTTTGTCAGGCGGGCGATATGATATGCCTCAGATAAATTTAGAAGGTAAAAAGTTTCTTAATTTAAATACAAAGATTAACTTTGTGGCCGTAAAACCCAACCCCTCGTGTGGTCGAAAAGACTGCCGAAGAGCCAAATAAAATAAACAAGACTCAAAATGCACACAATCAAATTTTTCTCGGGACGGGCTTCGCGTTACTTGGCCGAAAACATAGCCAAGGCTTACGGTGCGGAGCTTGGCAAGTCGACCGTTCTTGATTTCAGCGACGGTGAGTTTCAGCCGGCTTTCGACGAGAGCATCCGCGGTTGCACCGTTTTCCTTATTCAGTCGACATTTCCTCCCGTGGATAATCTCTTCGAGCTTCTTTTGATGATAGACGCGGCCAAACGCGCCTCGGCTCACCGTGTGGTTGCCGTAATGCCCTATTTCGGATGGGCGCGTCAAGACCGCAAAGACCGTCCGCGTGTCTCTATCGGCGCCAAGATGGTGGCCAATATGCTTAAGGCGGCAGGCGTGGAGCGCATAATGACCATGGACCTGCATGCCGACCAGATACAGGGTTTCTTCGACATACCCGTCGACCATCTCTACGCAAGCGGCATATTCGTGCCTTACATCAAGAGCCTCGGCATAGACAATCTTGCCATTGCAGCTCCAGATATGGGCGGCGCCAAGAGGGCAAACGCCTATAGCAAATATCTCGACGCCCCCATGGTGGTGTGCCACAAGCAGCGCGAGAAGGCCAATGTGGTGGGTTCTATGACCGTGATTGGCGATGTCAAAGATAAGAACGTGATCATACTCGACGACATGATAGACACGGCCGGCACCATAACCAAGGCCGCCGACATGATGATGGAGAAGGGGGCCAAGAGCGTTCGCGCCGCCGTCACTCATCCTATACTCTCGGGTCCGGCATACGACCGCATCAACAAATCGGCTCTTGAAGAGGTGATAGTCACCGACACCATACCCCTGAAAGATGGCGAGGATGTCTCTAAGTTCAAGGTGCTCTCGGTGGCCGACATATTTGCCGACGTTATAGAACGCGTATATAATTATAAAGAGATAAGCTCGCGATTCATATTCTAATGAAGTTCGCTGAAGGGTAATGTTGAGGCCTCGATGATGTCGGGGCCTTTTTTGTTTGTGTTACTGTTTGGTTGTCAGTGTGTTGCGCGAGTCGTGCTTTGTGCCTGCGAGAGACGAGGGGCATGAATTGATATTTTTGGCAATTTTAATGGCGTAAAATTTGTCCAAACTGTTTTTTTAACTTATCTTTGCACCGCAGTCAGGAGAGATGGGTGAGTGGCTGAAACCACCAGTTTGCTAAACTGACGTACGGGGTTTACCTGTACCGGGGGTTCGAATCCCCCTCTCTCCGCCAACAACCTTAATTATTAAGGTCTTACAAGCAAGGCACCCAAAAAGGAACCCATTTTTAAGGCCCTTTTGGGTGCTTTCCTTTTATCTCCGCTAAAACAATTTGCGGAAGAAGGCGGCTACGGCCGTAAATACTTTCGTCTTCCGAAGAAAGAAAAAGGCAACCGCCAATAGTACCAAAATCCCGAAAATGTAACGCCACCTGTACGGGTCGGCCGCCGGCTTCTCGGTAATATCCGTTTTCTTATCGGTGTTCGTGTTCACTTCTTCCGTCTTGGTCGTCTCCGTCTTCTGTTCCTCCTGCGATACTCCGGCCGCTTCGGTCTTTTGTTTCATCGTGTAGCTCTCAATACTTTTAATAGCTCCACGCTTACCGGTATCGGGGGGCCGTTTCTCTTTCGGTTCCTTCGCTCTGTTCTTGGGCGTATCTGCAACCGGATTAGACGGCCCGCCCGTTGCAGTCGTGTCCGGCTTTGTTTCCTGTTTATCGGGTTCCGGCGGGAAAAACTCGATTTTCGTATAGGTTACTTCTAACGCGAGTTCGGGATAAGAAATGCTATAAAAAAGTTGAATCGGCAGCTTGAAAAAGTTGCCGATTCTTTTGGTAA
>JAIECQ010000129.1 GCA_029068395.1 Rikenellaceae bacterium | reverse complement strand
ATTCCACGCCACATTGATGCCCCACTGGTAGAACTTACCGTGAGACTCTGCACGCACGCCGCTACACTCAGAGGGCAGCTTGGTAGCGAAAGTAGCACCGCCGGAGGCCTGTTTGGCAGGCGCGTGGTCGTTTCGTTAGGATTTGCAACTCATGGTTTTGCCCATCAGGCTTTTGTGCCCGCAGGGCGGCGAGGCACGAGCCGCAACGGGCCGACCCTCCCCCCGCGGAGGCCCGTAACACCGCCAAGTAATTATAGGTTGTGACTAAGTGGCGGCAGTGAAGCGCGTCACTTTCACGCTTTGCCCCCGCAGGCTCGGCCCGTGGCTTCTTTACGCCAAAGGGGTGGTAAGTGCGTAACCGAAACCAGCCACCTCCACCAGCACAGGCACAAAGCCAAACTACAAGCTACAAAGCCTTGCCAAAGGCAACACCAAAGCGCCTGCAACCACAAGCTTTGCACCGGCAGTTTTTGCTCCCGCATGTTTTTGTCCCGGCAGGCTTCTGCGCCGGCAGGGCGGCGAGGTACGAGCCGCAACGGGCCGACCCTCCCCCCCCGCGGAGGCCCGTAACCCCGCCACGCTATTATAGGCAGTGACTAAGTCACGGTAGTGAAGCGCGTCACTTTCACGCTTTGCCCCCGCAGGCTCGGCCCGTGGCTTCTTCACGCCAAAAGCTCGTACCGGCAAGGTGCCGCACGTCTTTGTCTCTCACCTCGCCATACCATCAGCACGCCCTCGACCTCCACGCCGATGAGGCCGACCTGCGGTCGGCCTACAACCACCAAGGGAATGAAAGCAAAAGAAATGAGAGCACAAGGAATGAGAACACCAGTAAATAACTAATCAATTAAAGCAACCCCGCGGTCTGAGTGCAACGAAACCGCATACTATTCCTCATAACCGGCATTACGAAGTATGCCGTAAGCCAAAATTCCTTGTGTCCGGGCTGAGGAACGAAGCCCGAGCGGCCCGGAGCCTCCGCCCAACGGAGGGCCGCATATCGGTGATTAATATGTAGGGCGGTGAATTAGTCACGGCAGTGATGCTCATCATTTTCTCGCTGTGCCCTCCGCAGGCTCCGCGCCGCTCTCCACTGTGCTGGTGGTTGCTGCGGTATGGCTTATGCTTTGCCGCCCTGCTGTTATTGTTTCTGTTTTGCTTCCGCACTCTTTCCGCCGAGAGTCATGGCCCATGTTGAATATTTTCCAGGCACTCAGCCCAAGGGCCAAAAACAGCTATTCCATAAATGTGTGAGACGCATGTCGAAACACATTTATGGAATAGCTGTACTTATTATCCGCTTATTTGTTCCTCAAAAATATCAAAACGGGGTCCGCGACCCCTCCCCCGGAAGGGCCGCCGGAGGCAGTGCCAGCAAAATAACGGCAGTGACCGCAAGGCGTCACTGCCGGGGTGGTAAGGTCATATTACATCATGCCGCCCATGCCACCCATGCCGGGGGCACCCATTGGGGCAGGATTTTCTTCCTTCTGTTCTGCGAGCACGCACTCGGTGGTCAGGAACATGGAAGCGACAGACGCTGCATTTTCGAGAGCCACGCGCGACACCTTGGTGGGGTCGATGATGCCGGCCGTAAACATGTTTTCATAAACGTCATTGCGGGCGTTGTAGCCGAAGTCGCCTTTACCCTCGCGTACTTTCTGTACTACTACAGAACCCTCGCCGCCTGCGTTGGCTACTATCTGACGGAGAGGCTCTTCAATAGCGCGTTTGATGATGTTGATACCGGTTGCCTCGTCCTCGTTTTCGCCTTTGAGAGAGTCGAGCACTTCGGTTGCGCGAATGTAGGCCACGCCACCGCCGGGCACGATACCCTCTTCAACGGCAGCACGTGTTGCGGCCAATGCGTCGTCTACGCGGTCTTTCTTCTCTTTCATCTCCACTTCGGTTGCGGCGCCCACGTAAAGCACGGCCACGCCGCCAGCCAATTTGGCAAGACGCTCCTGCAACTTTTCGCGGTCGTAATCTGAAGTGGTGTTCTCGATAAGCTCACGTATCTGCTTAACGCGTGCGTCGATATCCTCTTTCTTGCCGGCACCGTCCACAATGGTGGTGTTCTCTTTGTTGAGGGTCACCTTGTCGGCGCTTCCGAGCATCTCTATGGTAGCCTGAGCCAGTGAGAGGCCTGTCTCTTCAGATATCACGGTACCGCCGGTGAGTATGGCGATGTCCTGCAACATCTCTTTGCGACGGTCGCCAAAGCCGGGAGCCTTAACGGCAGCCACTTTGAGGGTACCGCGAAGTTTGTTGACAACGAGAGTGGTCAAAGCCTCGCCCTCTACATCCTCAGAGATGATGAGCATTGAACGACCTGACTGTGCCACCGGTTCGAGTACGGGGAGCAGCTCTTTCATGGTCGATATCTTCTTGTCGGTTATGAGTATGTAGGGTTTGTCGAGAGATACCTCCATCTTGTCGGGGTCGGTGATGAAATAGGGCGAGAGGTAGCCGCGGTCAAACTGCATGCCTTCTACCACAGACACGTGGGTGTCGGTGCCTTTGGCCTCTTCGACGGTTATAACACCCTCTTTGTTGACCTTGCCCATGGCCTCGGCAATGAGCTTGCCTATGAAACTGTCGTTGTTTGCCGATATGGTTGCCACCTGCTCTATCTTGTTGATGTCGTTGCCGACAGACTGGCTTTGAGCGTGCAATGACTTGACAACAGCCTCTACCGCCTTGTCAATGCCTCGTTTGAGGTCCATGGGGTTGGCGCCGGCGGTTACGTTCTTGATGCCCACGCCTATGATAGACTGTGCCAATACGGTTGCTGTGGTGGTGCCGTCGCCGGCGTTATCAGCGGTTTTGGAAGCCACCTCTTTGACCATCTGCGCGCCTATGTTGGCGAACGACTCCTCCAACACAATCTCTTTGGCGACGGTGACGCCGTCCTTGGTTATCTGAGGACCGCCGAACTTCTTGTCTATGACAACATTGCGGCCTTTAGGACCAAGGGTTACCTTAACGGCGTTAGCCAATGCGTCCACGCCTTTTTTGAGCTCTTCGCGAGCCTCTACGTTAAATTTGATATCTTTTGCCATTTCTATTGATGTTTTCTGTTTTATTATTGCGCCCCTATCTTGTCAAAGGCGCATTATCGACGTTTGATGATGCTACAGTATGGCCAAAACGTCGTTCTGACGCATTATCAGATACTCTTTGCCGTCTACGGTTATTTCGGTGCCGGCATATTTGCCATAAAGCACGGTATCGCCGTTTTTAACCTCCATTTTGACATCGGTCGTGCCGGGACCCACAGCCACAACCACGCCCTCAAGGGGTTTTTCCTTTGCGTTGTCGGGAATGATAAGACCGCCAGCCGTTTTAGTCTCGGCAGCTTTGGGCTCAATGATTACTCTGTCTGCTAATGGTTTAAGATTCATGATTTTATCCATTGGTTGATTAAACATATCCCATTTCTGTCGTCTGCCCTTGTGGCAGAACACCACAAAACTATCACTTTTTATGCCAAACGCTCAATAGTGACAATATGGTACTTTTATGACATTCGTCTGTGACAGTTTGGCAGTTTTGTTGTCAGTTACGTGACAAAACAGCCGAGAGACAGCATCCCCTCGTGCAACCAACTCGAAAAACATCACTGCGGCAATAAAAAACAGGCGCGGCCGTCAGTGGTCGCGCCATAGTTTAAACATGTCTGCCCGATTTGCGTTCGGGTCTCTCTTTGCTTTTGTCTTTCCGAGGTTTCTCTTTGCCGCCTCTGTTTCTGTCGCTTGCATATCCACCTTTTTTGCGGTGTGATTTGTTTGCGAATTTGTCGTAAAAGTTACCGTTATCGTCGTTGAAGCTGTCTTTGCGTCTCTTTCTGAAGCCACCCTTACCTTTTGGGGCACCACCTCTGCCTCCTTTGTCCTGCGATATCTCGGCAATGGGACTGCCGTCGTCGCTCAGCTTGTTGAGTGCGCGAGTGACATTTTCGGCCTCTGAAAACGGTATGGTGACAAACGAGAAGTCGTCTGTTATCTTGACGTCGTTTATCCGCGCGTTGGGCAGACCGGTGTGGCTCTGTATCAGTTCTACGATGCTGCGAGGGGTGAATCCGTCTTTGCGCCCCACGGCAATGAACAGGCGGGCGGTGCCTTTGCGGTCGACAGAGAAGGTTCTTATTTCGGGATAGCGGCTGGTATCCAAGTCGTTCTTGAAAGCCATCTTAAGCAATGCCGAGATGGCTGTGCGCGGTTCGTACATGAACAGTATCTGGTCGGTCATCTCTTCGTAACCGTCAAACACGCCAGTCTCAACAGCCTCTGAAAGCTCGTCTATGATATTGCGCTTTTTAAGAGCGATAATGTCTTCCACGCTGGGTATCACCTCCTTACGTATCTCTGACCCCACAGCCTTGCGCATAGACACAAACTGTCGATACTCCGCATTGGATATGAACGTTATGGCCGTACCTTTGTTGCCTGCCCTGCCGGTGCGACCTATGCGGTGCACGTACGACTCAGAGTCTTGCGGCAGTGAGTAATTTATCACGTGCGTAAGGTTGTTGACGTCGATGCCTCGCGCCGCCACATCGGTGGCCACCATTATGTTGGTCAGCTTTTTCTTGAACTTGCGCAATATCTTCTCGCGCTGAGCCTGAGAGACATCGCCATGCAGGCCGTCGGCGGCATATCCGCGTTCGAGAAGCTTTGTCACCACCTCGTCGACCATCACTTTCGTACGGCAGAACACTATGGCGTAAAACTCTGGCTCAACGTCTATTATGCGCGTCAGGGCATCAAATTTGTCGCTCTCGCGCACCTCGAAATATATCTGGTCGGTAAGGTCGGCCGTAAGGTTTGTAGCCTCCACCTTAAGATGTTGTACATCACGCATATACTTGACTGCCAACTCTGATATGCGTCGCGGCATTGTAGCCGAGAACAGCAACAGGCGACGATTATCGTTGGCGCACGACAGTATCTGGTCAACATCGTCGATAAAGCCCATATTGAGCATCTCGTCTGCCTCATCGAGTATCAGGTAACGGAGATTCGACAGGTCGAGTGTCTGGCGGCGCAGGTGGTCGAGTATTCTACCGGGAGTGCCAACCACTATGTCGATGCCCTTTTTCAGCCTGCGGAGCTGCTCGCCAATGGATGCCCCCCCGTAGATGGCCGATATGGCTGTCTTACCGCGTCTGAATGATAGCATCTCGTCTGTAACCTGAAGGGCCAGCTCGCGAGTGGGCACCAGCACAAGCGCTTGCACGAAGCCGCCTTGCGGTTCGACATGTTCAAGTATCGGCAACGAATATGCAGCAGTCTTTCCCGTGCCGGTCTGTGCCTGCCCTATAATGTCGTTTTGGTCTGCCAATAAAACGGGGATTGTCAATCGTTGGATGGGTGAGGGTGTCTCGAACCCTTTGGTGCGGATGGCCTCAAGTGTCTCTTCAGTGAGACCTAGAGACCTGAAATCTTCTAATTCTGTCATTAACTATTTTGTAATTCGACACAAAGATACTCCAAATAATCGTGACCGCAAAATAAGGACAACGCTTTGCGGCTCACTGACAGTATCGTATTGCTGGAACTGCCGTTTTGATTTGCTGGAACTGCCTCCGGCGGCCCTTCCGGGGGAGGGGTCACGGACCCCGTTTTGATATGTTTGAGGAACAACTAAGCGGGGAAGTACGAAAATATGGTATAAAGGTGTTTCGACATGCGTCTCACACCTTTATACCATATTTTCGTTTTAGCCCCTGGCTTGAGCGTCTGAAAGATATTCAACATGGGCCATGACGCTCGACGGAAAAACGCGGGAGCAAAACAGAAAACATAACAGCAGGGCGGCAAACATAACAGCAGAGCAGAAACCATAAAGGCAGCGTGGCAACCAGCCGCACAGCCGCAACGACAATCACAGCGGAGAGCGGCGCGGAGCCTGCGGAGGGCACAGCATGAAAGTCATGAGCATCACTGCCGCCACTAATTCACTGTCATATATATTGCTGTAAGGGGCTGCGGCCCTCCGTTGGTCGGAGGCTCCGGGCCGCTCGGGCTTCGTTCCTCAGCCCGGACACAAGGAATTTTTGCTTACGGCACACTTCGTTACGCCGGTGATAAGGAATAGCGTGCGGTTTCGTTTCACTCAGACCGCGGTGGGGTGCTTTAATTGATTAGTTATTTACTGGCGCTCACATTCCTTGGCTCTTATTTCTTTTACTTCCATCCCCTTGGTGGTTGTGGGCCGACCTACGGTCGGCCTCATCGTCGTGGATGTCGAGGGCGTTATGATGTTCTTGCGTGGTGAGTGACAAAGACGTGCGACACCTTGGGTTGGCCGGTACGTGCCTTTAGCGTAAAGGAGCCACGGGCCGAG
Organism: Rikenellaceae bacterium; assembly: GCA_029068395.1. Taxonomy (GTDB): domain Bacteria; phylum Bacteroidota; class Bacteroidia; order Bacteroidales; family Rikenellaceae; genus CASDZP01. The sequence goes on along the minus strand of JAIECQ010000129.1, from coordinate 570 downwards.
CCTGCGGAGGCAAGCGTGAAAGTGACGCGCATAACCGCCGTGACTTAGTCACTGCCTACAATTGCGTGGCGGGGTTACGGGCCTCCGCGGGGGGAGGCTCGGCCCGTTGCGGCTCGTCCCTCGCCGCCCTGCCGGCACAAAAGTCTGCCAGCCAAAAAACCTGCCGGGCGAAGTTTGAGACTCCAAAATAGTCCTGACGGTTACCGCCTGCCTACTAAAGACGAGTTCCAGGCTCTCATTAATGGCAGTACCGTCAGTCGCGGAGGAGGATGGAGTTCATCCGATTATGGATATATCAAGTTCACCTCAGGCTCTAATTCCGTGGAGTTTCCCGCTGTCGGTTACCGCAGCGCAGATTCGTCCGGTACGTTGGGCCACGCGGGTACGTACGGCTACTATTGGTCGTCAGTTACGTACACGTCTAATACTATCAACGCGTACTACCTGTTCTTCAGTAGCAGTAATTTGTACGTGGATTGGTACAATAAGCAGCCCGGTCGTAGCGTGCGTTGTGTCCGCTAAATATTAATACTTTGGTTCTTTGATTTCTTTGATTCTTCCCCGAGGGCT
>JAIECQ010000128.1 GCA_029068395.1 Rikenellaceae bacterium | reverse complement strand
TGTGCCGGTGGTTGTGGCTGTGCTGCTATGCTTCCGTACCGCCCGTAATGCTTTGCTACGCTGCTGCTTATGGTTGCGCCCTGCTGTTATTGTTTCTGTTTTGCTTTCGCACCCTTTCCGTCGAGAGTCATGGCCCATGTTGAATATCTTTCAGACGCTCAAGCCAAGGGCCAAAAACGAAAGATAGGAGTAAAGGTGTGAGACCCGAGTCGAAACACCTTTACTCCTATCTTTCGTACTTCCGCCTTAGTTGTTCCTCAAACATATCAAAACGGGGTCCGTGACCCCTCCCCCGGAAGGGCCGCCGGAGGCAGTGCCAGCAAAATAACGGCAGTTCCAGCAATACAAAACGGCATTTCCGTCAAAACAAAACGGGTCGTGAAGTCGTGATATGATTGGAGGTGTCTTGCCTTTTATTGTATCACAATGTTATAGTCAGGAGTATATGTCACCAGCACCCATTCGGTGTTGATGAACTTGCCGTCGGGTTTGGTTTTTTTGAGTTTGTAACGGCTCTGCAATATCGTGGTGTAATAGTTGTCCATGTAATCGCCGAAGTTAGAGCCTGTCTCAATCATCGAGCCGAAGAAGAACATGGCCAGGTCGTAACCTTTGTAGGCATACAATGACGGCACTTTTCCGAATAGGCCGATGTAATTGGCGTCGAACTTGCGTACCAAAATGTTTGAACGGTCAACATGGTATGTAGTTACATAGCTGACACCTAATTTGAACAGGGTTGCAGGGTCTATCCCCATGCGTGCTATGCGAGAAGATGCCACCACGCTGATATCCTTCAACCCTCCGGCCATGGTCTTGATTCCAGCGAGCTTCGATATCACCTGAATAGTCATGGCCCGCGACTTTGTTCCCACTACATATACGGTTGCCTTGTCGTCAGGTATTGCCATAGCAGCCTCGTCGGGCTTGACCTCCTTGTCAAATGTCTCTATTGTGCAGTCGTCGGCATGCCGCAACACGAAGTCTATGAAGTCTTTGTCTTCGTCGCCCGTCTCCATTATCACGACCCTTTTGCCGTAAAACAGTGACGACAGCTTGTCGTAATGCGTCGATTCGTCTGAAACCATCTGATATACAAACGGGTTGTCATTGCATTTGACGCTCACCAATGGCGACACTATAGGTATCTGCCGTTTGTGTGCGTATGCGGCCATCTGCTCGAATGTGTCACCGTAAACGGGCCCTATTATAAGGTCTGCGTCGGCAACCTCTCCCGATGCGATTATTGCGTTTACCTTGGTGCTGTCGTGCATGGTGTCGTAAAGACGCAAGTTTATAGATGCGCCCTCTCGCTTCATTGTGTCTAATGCTACCAAAACGCCCTGATAAAACTCGGAAAACTGTGTCTGCGGACGTCCCTCTGAGGTCATCGGCAACATCAGTGCCACATTCATAGGCATCGACGCAGTGCCGTAATGCCTTACAGGTCTGTGTCCTTGGTAGACGTCCAAATCTTTGCCGTCGCTCAACAGCTTTATCGGTCGGCCGTGAAATTCGCCCTTCTCTATGTACGCCTTGTCTATTGGCACCAGCAGCTCGTCACCGGCCTTCAGCCCTTCGTATAGCTTGTCCATGTTCTTCTCGCGCAATACGGGTACGGCCACGCCGTAATATCGGCTTATGCTGAACAGGGTCTCGCCCTTTCGCACTGAGTGATGCGCAAATCCGTCGCTGTCTACCGCTATTTCCGATTTGTCGTCGTTATAGATGGTGTCGTGGGGCATCTCTTCATGAGGATGATTCAATAACCTGTCGGCCTCTATCTCGGCAGCTATCTGTGCTTTGTCGGCACTACCTATCCGCGACTTGTTTATCTGTAGCAAGGCGCCCACCCGCAGCTTTCTTATGTCGGTAAGCTCGGGATTGTCTTGTTTCAATACCGATAAAGGTAAGCCGTAACGCACTAAAATAGAATAGATAGTCTCGCCCGTGCCGACCACATGCGTCAGATAGGCCTTACGCTTCTTCTTTTTAGGCTCGGCATAAGCTTCTGTCGTGTCGTAGGCATATACACACTCATAAAACGAACCTGTCAAAAGAAGCAATACAAGAAGTAATCTCTTCATCTTCTGCTATTTATATTTGCGATATGAGAACCTGCCCAATATCGCGTCACTGAATCTCTCTTACGCCGCCCCTAAAAACGCCCGGCCCCGAACACGCTATCCCCGAAACACCCACGCAAGCCTCGAACAGCCCTCCGAAAAACACCAGACCCCGCTCCGAAAAAACGCCCCGGCCCTGAAC
>JAIECQ010000127.1 GCA_029068395.1 Rikenellaceae bacterium | reverse complement strand
TCGCCGCCCTGCCGGTGCGGAAGCCATGCGGACCAAAGCTATGCGATGTAAAATAATGCCTGCGTAAACCCTGCCGAGACAAAAACTGCTGAAACAAACCACTGCGATGCAAAAAATGCCCGCACAAAGCTATGTCAGGCGAAAGTTCGCGGCACTCAACTCTGCCCTGACGGTTACCGCCTACCTACTAAAGATGAGTTTCAGAGTCTCATTAACGGTAGTACCGTAAGTCGTGGCGGTGGGTGGAAATCATCCGATTATGGATATATCAAGTTCACCTCCGGCTCTAATTCCGTGGAGTTTCCCGCTGTCGGTTTCCGCGGCACGTCCGGTTCGTTGGGCAGTTACGTGGGTGCGGGCGGCGGCTATTGGTCGTCAGTTACGTACACGTCTAATTCTAACAACGCGTACTACCTGCGCTTCAGTAGCAGTGATTTGTACGTGGGTTACGACGATAAGCAGATCGGTCGTAGCGTGCGTTGTGTCCGCTAAATATTAATACTTTGGTTCTTTGATTTCTTTGATTCTTACCCGAGGGCTTGCGTAAGTTGTGGGCCGGTGCTGGCGGGTGATTCAGTTGTGCGTGCTTTTGCTGCACTGCCCGCTATGCTTTGCCGTCCTGCTGTTATTGTTTCTGTTTTGCTTCCGCCCCCTTTCCGCGAGAGTCATGCCCCTGTTGAATATCCTTCAGGCACTCAACCCAAGGGCCAAAAACAGCTATCCCATAAATGTGTGAGACGCATGTCGAAACACATTTATGGGATAGCTGTAATTATCCGCTTAGTTGTTCCTCAAAAATATCAAAACGGGGTCCGTGACCCCTCCCCCGGAAGGGCCGCCGGAGGCAGTGCCAGCAAACCATTATCCGCAGTGCCGGCAAGGCATCACCGGCAGTGAACGCAAACCATTACTTCTTCAGTGGCTTGACCTCGCTTGCGACAATGTCGCCTATGAGTGAGGTAAACTCGGCGAGTGTCATGACGCCCTTGTCGCCCTCGCCCTGCTGACGTACCGACACTGTGCCCTCGGCAGACTCTTTCTCGCCCACCACAAGCAGGAACGGTATGCGTTTGAGTTCGTTGTCGCGTATCTTACGTCCGATCTTCTCGCTTCTCTCATCGACAATCGCCCTTATGTCGCACATGTTGAGCTTGCGGGCCACCTCGTTGGCATAGTCGTTGAACTTGTCCGATATTGGCAGCACCACAACCTGGTCGGGAGCCAGCCACAGCGGGAACTTGCCTGCGGTGTGCTCAAGCAATACGGCCACGAAACGCTCCATCGACCCGAACGGAGCACGGTGTATCATTATGGGACGGTATTGCTTGTCGTCGGCGCCCGTGTATGTGAGGTCAAAACGTTCGGGCAGGTTGTAGTCGACCTGTATGGTGCCCAACTGCCACTTACGTCCCAAGGCATCTTTAACCATGAAGTCGAGCTTGGGACCATAGAAGGCCGCCTCGCCATACTCCACTATGGTGTTGAGCCCCTTCTCAGCCGCAGCCTCCATGATGGCGTTCTCGGCCTTCTCCCAGTTCTCGTCGCTGCCTATGTACTTGTCGCGGTTGGTCTTGTCGCGCAACGACACCTGGGCGGTGAAATTCTCGAAGCTCAGGGTGTTGAACACGTAAAGGATGATGTCTATCACCTTCATGAACTCATCTTTGAGCTGGTCGGGACGCACGAAAAGGTGGGCGTCGTCCTGGGTGAAACCCCTCACTCGTGTAAGGCCGTGAAGTTCACCGCTTTGCTCGTAACGATAAACGGTGCCGAACTCGGCGAAGCGCACGGGCAGATCTTTGTATGAACGCGGCTTGCTTCGGTATATCTCGCAGTGGTGAGGGCAGTTCATGGGTTTGAGCAGGAACTCCTCGCCCTCGTCGGGGGTGTGTATCGGCTGGAACGAGTCTTTACCGTATTTGGCATAGTGTCCCGAGGTGACGTAAAGGTCTTTCATGCCGATGTGCGGAGTTATGACCTGCTGGTAGCCATACTGTTTCTGTACGTTTTTGAGGAAGTTCTCGAGACGTTCCCTCAACGCGGCGCCTTTGGGGAGCCACAAAGGCAGACCCTGACCCACGCGTGACGAGAAGCAGAACAGCTCAAGCTCTTTGCCTAACTTGCGGTGGTCGCGCTTTTTGGCCTCTTCGAGCATTGCCAGATAGTCGTCAAGCAGCGACTTCTTGGGGAATGTGATGCCGTAGATTCGGGTCAGCATCTTGTTTTTCTCGTCTCCGCGCCAGTATGCGCCCGCTATAGAGGTGAGCTTCACCGCCTTGACCACTTCTGACGAGCGTATGTGCGGACCGCGGCACAGGTCGACGAAGTCACCGCTCTGATAGAACGATATGGTGCCGTCCTCCAATGCCTCTATAAGCTCTACCTTATACTGGTCGCCCTTGTCTTTGAAGTTCTTGAGTGCGTCTGCCTTGGCGACGGCGCTCCTTACGAAAGGCACCTTTGACGACGCTATCTTGAGCATCTCGGCCTCTATGGCTGGCAGGTCGGCCTCGGTGATTGCCACAGGTGAGTCGACGTCGTAATAGAATCCGTTTTCGATGGCCGGGCCTATGCCGAACTTGATGCCGGGGTAAAGCTTCTCTAAAGCGGCGGCCATAAGGTGCGACGACGAATGCCAGAAGGCGTGCTTGCCCTCGGGGTCATCCCACTTATACAATTTTATCTCGGCATCTTGCCCTATGGGCATGTCGAGGTCTTGCGTGCTGCCGTTAACGCCGATGCAGAGCACCTCTGAAGCCAGTCGGGGCGATATGCTCATGGCTATTTCATAGCCGGTGACGCCGTTTTCAAACTCCTTGACACTGCCGTCAGGGAATGTAATCTTTATCATATCTGAAACGCTTTTGTTTGTTTTAGGTTGTTTGTGCCGCAAAGAGCATTCTGTCGCAGGGCGTTGTTTTGCAGACATGCGCCGCAAGACCCTTGCCGGACATCTCTTCAATGAGCGCATCGCGATAGCTTGCCTTGGCGCAGAGCCAAGGTCTCGGGCCATATCTCGACACTTACAAAGATAAGGTTATTTTTTTATTTATCCAAGTGTATTATGAAACTTGCTTACACCCAGTGTTTTGTGTTTGCTGAAGGCAAAAGGAATGTAAAAAATAATCGAAATTTTTTGGAGCGTGCCGATTTTTTTGTACCTTTGCCAAGTCTTTGAAACAAAAAGACACTCTCAAAGCCCAGATGGTGAAATTGGTAGACACGCTACTTTGAGGGGGTAGTGCTCGTTAAGGGCGTGCAAGTTCGAGTCTTGTTCTGGGCACAACAGCTGGCAGTCGTTTGATTGTCAGCTGTTTTTGTTTCCCGTGCCCCGTCGATATGCGGTGTGTGGTTGCTGTATGCTCGAAATGACGGAAAAATTGTGTTTGTATCGCCTGTTTTAAGCTTATGTGTTCTGTTCTGTTTGCAGAGCCAATAGAAATTTGTGAAAAAAATAGGCGCGTCGTAATCGTGATAAAAAATAATTGTTATCTTTGTCGTTAAATTACTAACCGCCCAACATACATGCTTTTAGACTATTGGGCAAGTACTAATCAACTGATAGGAGGATAAAGCCATTAATTCGCAAAAACCATTTCGCCCCTCGTTCGGTCAGGGAGGCAATCGCCGCGGACCGCAGGGACCGCAAAGCAAAGACAGCGGTTATAGAATAAACCATGAGATCAAGGCGCCCGAGGTGCGCATAATCGGCGATAACATCGAATCGCGTGTCGTATCTATAGGTGAGGCTCTTAAACTGGCACAGGCAGAGGAGCTTGATTTGGTTGAGGTGTCACCCAAGGCGGAACCTCCCGTCTGTCGCATAATAGATTATCAGAAGTTTCTTTATCAGCAGAAACGAAAGGCTAAAGAGCTTAAGGCACGCGCCACTAAGGTGGTAGTCAAAGAGATACGTTTCGGTCCCAACACCGATGACCATGACTACAACTTCAAACTGAAACATGCGCAGAACTTCCTACAGGAGGGCTCTAAAGTCAAAGCCTATGTCTTCTTTCGCGGTCGCGAAATCGTATTCAAAGACCAAGGCGAGATATTGCTGCTTAGATTTGCCCAAGATCTCGAAGATCTCGCCAAAGTGGAGCAGATGCCTCGACTTGAAGGTAAGAGAATGATACTCATATTGGCCCCGAAACCTAAAAAATAGAAAAGCACTGATATAGCGCCGCATCTAACAGATGCGGCTTTTTTATGCCCACACCATTGCCGGTACTGCCTTGCAGCCACTGCGGGTAATGATTTGCCATCACTGCGGATAATGTTTTGCTGGCACTGCCTCCGGCGGCCCTTCCGGGGGAGGGGTCGCGGACCCCGTTTTGATATTTTTGAGGACAAACTAAGGCGGAAGTACGAAAGATATAAATAAAGGCGTTCGACTATCGTCTCACACCTTTATCCATATCTTTCGTTTTTGGCCCTGAGAAGTGGTGACTAAATGATATTCAACAGGGGCAGGACTCTCGCGGAAAAACGCGGAAGTAAAACAGTAAATCATAACAGCAGGGCAGCAAGTACAAGCAGCACAGTAACCCCAGGCACAGCGGAGAGCGACCCGGAGCCTGCGGAGGGCACAGCATGAAAATGAAGAGCATCACTGCCGTGACTAATTCACTGTCATATATATTACTGTGCGGGGCTGCGGCCCTCCGTGGGGAGAGGCTCCGGGCCGCTCGGGCTTCGTTCCTCAGCCCGGGCATAATGAATTTTTGCTTACGGCATACTTCGTAATGCCGGTTATAATGAATAGTGTGCGGTTTCGTTGCACTCAGACCGCCCTGCCTCGCCGCCCTGCCGGCACAAAAGCCTACGCGGGCCAAAGCTTTCCGAAACAAAAAACTACCTAACACCAAAACCCTGCCGCCAAACCCTACCGCCCGACCAATAACACCCCTCTAATTCCGTGGAGTTTCCCGCTGTCGGTTACCGCTACTACGGCACGTCCGGTTCGTTGCTCCACGCGGGTGCGTACGGAGACTATTGGTCATCAGTTGCGTATGATTCTAACTACGCGTACAGCCTGTACTTCGGTAGCGGTAATTTGAGCGTGAGTTACAGCTATAAGCAGAACGGTTTTAGCGTGCGTTGTGTCCGCTAAATATTAATACTTTGGTTCTTTGATTTCTTTGATTCTTACCCGAGGGATTGTGTAAGGGGTGGGCCGGCGCTGGCGCCGGCCTCACGGGGCGAGTGTATGGAGTGTGATGAAATTGAACCGTGAGGCGTGAAACAGGCAGAGGCGCTTTGTCTGTAGCTTTTGGAAGGCTTTGTAGCTTGTGGTTTGGCGTTGTGCCTGTGCTAACAGGGCGGTTAGATGTGCAAGGCTTTGTGGCTTGTGGTTTGGCTGGGTTGCGCACCTAACGTGCCTTTGGCGTAAAGAAGCCACGGGCCGAGCCTGCGGGGGCAAAGCGGGAAAGTGACGCGCATCACTGCCGTGACTTAATCACTGCCTACAATAGCGTGGCGGGGTTACGGGCCTCCGCGGGGGGAGGCTCGGCCCGTTGCGGCTCGTGCCTCGCCGCCCTGCCGGGCCAAAAACCTGCCGGAGCGGAAAGCCATGCGGTGCAGCAAAACCTCAACGAAGCAAAAACTACCTGTGCAAAAAGCCCCCGCAAAACCTGCTGGGTTAAATGAAAGTGTGCGGTTTCGTTTCACTCAGACCGCGTCTGCCTCGCCGCCCTGCCGGAGCGGAAGCCTGCCGGCGCAAAAGCCCTCCGGCACAAAACCCTGCCGGGTAACCCCATGAGTTGCAAATCTCTGTCTAAACAAACAACCACGCACAGGCCACAGGCCTCTGGCGGCGCTACCTTCGCAACCAAGCTGCCTTCTGAGTGCAGCGGTACTCGTGCCGACTCTCACGGTAAGTTCTATCAGTGGGGCATCAATGTGGCGTGGAACACCACGGGGTCGTCGGCTGCGGGTGCCACCCCGAGCGGGTCATGGAATACATCGACTTACCCTACCAACTGGAATACCCACCCGTGTCCTGACGGTTACCGTCTGCCAACCAATACGGAGTATCAGAAT
>JAIECQ010000126.1 GCA_029068395.1 Rikenellaceae bacterium | reverse complement strand
CAATCAAACCTGTGAGCAGAAACAAACTCCTTTTATTTTGAAGGTCTGCCTTGGGTGATTTTTTTACTTCCATTGTGAATCTCTTTTTTTAACGTTTCGCAATGTTGCGGGTCTAAAACCTGGCTGCGCTATTTTCGCCTCTGGGCGAACACATGACAGCCGCTTGCCTGCAAGGGCCGTGCAACATTCAGTAAATCACTGCCGAACAGCTGTCGGTGTGCCTGTGGTGCAGCCGTCTACTGGCGCCTATCATTCTACAAATGTGTGAAAAATATTTTAAAGAAAAAAGAAAGTCAAACAATTTTTACAAGATTTATTTATCTCTATATCTCTTTGAGATGTTTTTTGATTAAACTATAAGATTTATGGCCGTTTAAATTGCAGGTGTTGAGTGGCGTGGGCAGGTGTCTCTGACGGCGGGTCGGCCGGGTGGTGCATCCCGCCTAACATATATGTGGACGAAAATTTGGCCGTGACTCTCAAACGGACTATATTTGCCGATATGAACAAACAACCGTTATTGGGACTGGGTCCGGACGACCTGTTGCGGATAGTCTCGGCCTCGGGCGGCAAGCCGTTCAATGCGCGGCAGCTTGCCGAATGGATATATGTGCACCGTGCGACAGAGTTTGCCGACATGACCTCGCTGTCGGCGGCTATGCGCGCACGTCTGGCGTCAGAGCATACGATAGGGCGCATGCCTTACACCGACGTGGCCACATCGGTGGACGGGACGCGCAAATATCTGTTCCCCACCTTGACGGGCGGCGCCATAGAGTCGGCATACATACCCGACGGCGAGCGTGCCACCCTGTGCGTGTCGTCGCAAGAGGGATGCCGCATGGGGTGTCGCTTCTGCATGACGGGACGCGGCGGATTCAGACGCAGTCTCACGGCAGGCGAGATAGTGAACCAGATATTTTCGATAGAGGAGAGCCGGCGACTTACCAATATAGTGTTTATGGGTATGGGCGAGCCGCTCGACAACACTGCCCAGGTGCTTAAGGCCATAGAGGTGATAACGGCGCCCTGGGGTATGGCGTGGAGTCCTGCCAGGGTGACGCTCTCGACCATAGGGGTGTCGGAGTCGTTGCCGTTGTTTTTAGAGCGCACGCGTGTGCATTTGGCCGTGAGCCTGCATTCGCCCGATGCGTCGGTGCGTGCCGCTCTGATGCCCACAGAGGGGCGTTACCCCATAGAGCAGACGGTGCGTCTGCTGCGCGGTTACGACTTCAAGGGGCAGCGTCGCCTGAGCTTCGAGTACACCATGTTCGCCGGGGTTAACGACAGTCTCTCTGACGCCGACCATCTTGCGCGTCTTATAGGCGGCATGGGGGCGCGTGTCAACCTGATAAGGTTTCATCGCATACCCGACAGCGAGCTTGTGCCCTCGTCAGAGGAGGCGATAGTCCGTTTCAAAGGGAGGCTTGAACGACACGGCATAATAACCACGGTGAGGGCGTCGCGCGGGGAAGACATATTTGCGGCATGCGGCATGCTCTCGACGGCAAAAAAAGAGGGACGGGTATAATTTTTCACCCCTTCGCTTCGTTACAAGATGGTGGCATGCTATGGCTTTGGCGTTGTGCGCGACGGCAAGGCACGGTTTTTGCCGGAATGGGTTCGGCCGTTTATTCGGAAGTTCGGTAAATTTAAAAATCACTGTATTTATGAAGAGATTACTTTTTCTGTTCGTGTCGTTGTTTGTCGCAGTGACGGCAACGGCCCAGACCAAAGGCGTGGCCTTTCGCAACATCGACTTTGCGGCGGCGCAGAGGGCGTCGGTAGACGAAAACAAACCCATTTTCGTCGACGCTTACGCCTCATGGTGCGGTCCCTGCAAGCGTATGGCCTCTGAGGTCTTCACGCAAGAGTCGGTCGGTAAGTTCATAAACGACAACTTCATACCCGTGAAGTATGATATGGAGAAGGGTGAGGGCATCAAGCTCTCGGGCGCATATTCCGTTACCGCCTACCCCACATTCCTGATACTCGACTCAAAGGGCAACGAGCTGGCGCGGATGGTGGGCGGTGCTCCGGCGGCCGAGTTCATAGCCAAGATTAAGTCGCTGTATCCCAAAGCCAAATAGAGCCGAGCGACATCGTGCGGCAGATAGGCGCCTCTGCATCTTGTATATCGAAGAGTGCAGAGGCGCTTTTTGTGTGACGCTGCTCGGGCGTATTGCAGGTGTTGTTTTTGTATGGCCGTGGGTTTTTGTTCAGATAAAATGGAAGAACCCTTGTTTTTGTTCTCGTTTATTCGTATATTTGGCTTTGCTTTGGGTACTCCGCCTCGGTCAGACAAATTTTAATTGCCTGACTTTCGGTTTATTCGTATATTTGTGAAAAGATTGCAGGTTATGGAATGGTTTTATGTGTTGCCACCTTTCGAGAAGGTCTTGTGGGTGGTGGCTATCGTCTCTTCGCTGGTGTTTGTGGTTCAGACGGTCATGACCTTTGTGGGCATGGACGGCGACGGCGATATGGGCGGCAGTAATGTCGACATGGTTGTCGACACTCCTTTCGAGTTGTTTACATTCAGAAATTTCATCAACTTCTTTTTGGGGTTCGGCTGGACGGCCATAGCCCTCAAAGAGCGGTTTTCGGTCACGGTGACAGTGCTGCTGTCGGTGCTTGCGGGCGTGGCGCTGGTGGCGGCGGTGATGTATCTGTTTTACCTTATGAGCCGCATGGAGCAGTCGGGAAACATAGACCTGCTCAAGAGCGCCAAGGGGTGCCGCGGCAAGGTGTACATATCCATTCCCGAAGGCGGGATGGGCAAGGTGCAGATAACCATACAGGGGGCGGTGCGCGAGTATGACGCCTTGTGCCGTCAGGGAGGCCTCGTGTCGGGGGTGCCTGTGGTGGTGGTTGAGGCGGCCGATGAGTCGACGCTGATAGTCGAGAAACTGTAATAACGTGCAGGGGGAGTTTCTCTTGCCATATACATTAATATCATGGAAACAATAGTCATTGTGTTTGTCGTCGTGCTGTTCGTTACCTTTGCGGCGATATTGTCACGTTACAAACGATGCCCTTCAGACAAGATTCTGGTGGTGTACGGCAAGACGGGCCGCTCCAAGAACGGCGGCAGAAGCTCTGCGCGATGCGTGCACGGCGGTGCGGCCTTCATATGGCCGGTGTTTCAGAGCTATGCCTTCTTAGACCTGACACCCATAGCCATAGAGTGTAACCTCACCAATGCCCTCAGCAAGCAGAACATACGTGTGGATGTGCCCTGCCGGTTTACCGTCGGCATATCGACCGACTCTGACAGCATGACCAATGCGGCAGAGCGTCTGCTGGGTCTGCGGCTGGAGAACATCAAAGACCTGGCGCAGGATATACTCTTCGGTCAGCTGCGTCTGGTCATAGCCACCATGGATATAGAGGAGATAAACGCCGACCGCGACAAGTTTCTTGCCAATGTGAGCGTCAATGTCGACGCCGAGTTGCGCAAGATAGGCCTTAAACTGATAAATGTCAACGTCACCGACATACGCGACGAGTCGGGCTATATAGAGGCTTTGGGTAAAGAGGCGGCGGCAAAGGCCATAAACGACGCCAAGAAGAGCGTGGCCGAGCAGAACCGTTTCGGTGAGATAGGCAAGGCCGAGGCCGACCGTGACAAGGACATACGCATTGCCGAGACGGTGCGCGACACCCGCATACGCACATCTGAGGCCAATGCCAGCGCCGTAGAGGGTGAGAACAGCGCCAAGATTATGATAGCCAACTCTGACGCCGTGCGCCGCGAGAAAGAGGCCGAGGCGTCGCGCAGGGCTCTTGCTGCCGAGAAGGTGCAGTCGGCCAAGGCTTTAGAGGAGGCCTACATGGCCGAGAAGGAGGCCGAGCTGGCGCGTGCCGACAGAGAGAGGGCCACTCGCACTGCCAACGTGGTGGTGCCCGCGCAGATAGAGAAAGACAAGGTCATCATAGACGCCGAGGCCGAAGCCGAGCGTCTGCGTCGTCTGGCTAAGGGTGAGGCCGACGCCATATTTGCCAAGAAAGAGGCCGAGGCGCGCGGTAACTTTGAGATATTGACCAAGCAGGCAGAGGGTTACGACCGCATAGTCAAGGCTGCGGCGGGCAATCCCGACAAGGCTGTCATGCTGCTTGTCACCGACAAGTTGCCCGAGCTGGTGCGCACACAGGTAGAGGCTGTCAAGAACATAAAGATAGACAAGGTGACCGTGTGGGACGGCGGAAACAATGGCGAGGGCAAGACCTCGACCGCCAATTTCATATCGGGCATGATGGGGGCCGTGCCTCCGCTTGACGAGCTGTTCAAGATGGCGGGCATGAATCTGCCCACCTATCTGAAAGGTGCCTCTGAGGCTGATGCGGGGGCGGTTGTCGCCGAAGATGCCGACACTGTAGAGTAGTGGCGGGAAGACAGATTGACTCAGTGTCGGTCTGTCTTCTCTCTTTTTCAAGAGCCGTGAGTGCTGCGGGGGCTTTCCCGGCGGGCATGTTGCGGCTCTGTCGTTTGTGTCACAGTGGCGGCGGTTACGGATGCGGGCTGTTGTGAAAAACAAGTGATAAAAATAACGCATAATGAGGATAATTATTTGAAATTTTGCTTACATTTGCACAAAATCAAAACATAAACGATGAAAAACATATTGATAGTCGGTGCCGGCGGACAGATTGGCTCTGAGCTTACCGCGCATCTTCGCTCTATTTACGGCAACTCTAACGTTGTTGCCGCAGATATCCGTAAAACTGACAATATCAGCGATGACGGTCCGTTTGAGCAGCTTGATGTGATGGAGTGCGCCGCTTTGGCCTCATTGGTGCACAAATACAAGATAGACACCATATTCAACCTGGTGGCTCTGCTCTCGGCAACGGGCGAGAAGAATCCTACTCTGGCATGGCGTATCAATATGGGCGCCCTGACCAACTGCCTTGAGGTGGCGCGCTGGTTCGGTTGCTCCATATTCACCCCCAGCTCAATAGGCGCTTTCGGCGAGAACACTCCCCATGACGACACCCCGCAGGATACCATTATGCGTCCCAACACCATTTACGGAGTGTGCAAAGTGAGCGGCGAGCTTCTCTCAGACTATTACCACAGCCGTTTCGGGGTCGATTCGCGCAGCGTGCGCTTCCCCGGCATCATATCAAACGTGACGTTGCCCGGCGGCGGCACCACCGATTATGCGGTTGAGATATTCTATGAGGCGATACGCAAAGGCTCGTTCGTGTGTCCCGTGCCCGATAACGTATATATGGACATGATGTACATGCCCGACGCCCTCAACGCATGTGTCAAGCTCATGGAGGCCGATCCTTCGCGTCTTGTGCACCGCAACAGCTTCAACATAGCGTCTATGAGCTTTACGCCCGAGATACTCTATGCGGCAATCAAAAAACGTATGCCCGAGTTTACCATGACATACGATGTCGACCCTGTAAAGAAGGCCATTGCTGAGAGCTGGCCCAACAAGATGGACGACAGTTGCGCCCGCAAAGAGTGGGACTGGGCGCCCGAGTGGAATCTCGACCTTATGGTTGACGATATGCTCAAAGTCATAAAGGAGAAGTTTGACAAAGGGCTGATTCGATAAGTCATTCACGGATGGCGACAGGTTTGTGCCGCTATGAATAGAGCGGGTCGGTGAGCGGGCCGTCTGCGTGTAGCCTTGCGAAGGTGGCGCTACTGATGAACTTGTTTCAATGTATTTTATCTGAACCGTTCGGATTTTGATGCTGATTAAAGTCCGGGCGGTTTTAAAACGGCCAGAGGAAAAAACCTTTATGACCTTGAAATTTAGATTTATACGCGCATTAATCGTCTTTTCGGTGTTTCTGTTTTGCGGAGGCACTTTCCTGTTCGCATCGAATGGTGGCGACAGTGTGCCAGCCGCTCTTGAGGTGACGGCTGACAGCCATAACCGGAACGCCGACACCTTGCCGATGGCATCGCAGACAGACAAAGACACGGTCTTGGTGCTGGTTTACGGTCTGTCGCGCATAGATATGGCTCGTTTGTCGGCCGACAGTCTGCTGCTGTCTGACGCGCTGGCTGCCGACAGCGTCTATCGTCTTGTCAAGGCGCGTGTTTGTGCCGATAGCCTCATCATGATTGACAATGCCATATTGATAGGCGATAAATCGCGTATTGAAAAGGCCCGTTTTTCGGCTGACAGCCTTATAACGATAGACACGATGCACAACATTGTCGCTCCTCCTGTGTCGTCGGCGACACAACACGACAGCCCTCCGCAGACCGTGGGCGACTCCGTGTCGGACAAAGGTGACGGGGCCTCTGAATATGTCGATGCTATACCGCAGTCAGAGAGCGACTTTGCCAGACTGCGACGACGATACACCCATTTTGTCGGGTTGGAAACATCTTTCGGACGGGTGGCAACCACGGGCAACAACTTCATGAAGGGCAACAACCTTAAAGGGACGCCAATAAGCAACCAGTCGTTGTATGCCATAAAGTACGGTTTTCAAGCACGGCGAGGTACTTCGCAGGATATTCTTTACGGGTCGCCCTATCAGGGGGTCGGCCTGTTTTTGTCCACATATTACCACAAGCAAGACCTGGGTACCCCTTGGGGCATATACTTGTTTCAGGGGGCGCGCATTGCCAGCATATCGCCGAGGCTGAGCTTCAATTACGAATGGAAGTTCGGCCTGTCGGGCGGGTGGAAGCATTACCGCTATCCCGATAACATGATAAACGATGTTATCGGTTCTAAATTAAACGCTTACATCAATGCGGCGTTTTATTTCAATTACATAGTAGACAAGAACTTCGGTCTTAACTTCGGGTTGTCTGCGACCCATTACTCCAACGGCAACACCCGCACGCCCAACAACGGCATCAACATAATATCGGGCATTGTGGGTGTGAAGTATTACTTCAACCGCGAGTATGACCGCTATTTCTCGACAAGGCACATATTGCGTCCATCGTTCAAGCGGGCCATGTCGTATGAGCTCTCCTCTTATCTGTCATGGAAAGATGCGATACTCGACACGACCAATTATCCGCTCGACAAGCCTTACCTTAACAGGAAATTGTTGGTGGCAGGTGTGTCGTTCGCTCCCATGTATGTGTTGAGCAGAAAGATACGCATAGGCGGCTCGCTCGACTTCAGCTATGACAAGAGCCGCGGCATGTCTTACGAGCTGACGCCTAACGGACTGAGGTACACCCCCGCGAAACCCTCTGACCGCATGGCGTTGGGTGTGTCGGCAAAGGCCGATTTCGTAATGCCCTATTTCACGATATCTGCCGCCTTGGGCTATGACGTGATACAGGGGGCGGGCAGTCTTCCTCCATTCTATCAGGTGGTTTCGCTTCGTTTTGAGGTCATACCTCACATGTTCCTGATGATAGGTTACAAGGCCCGTCAGTTCAGGTATCCCGACAACCTTATGTGCGGACTGGGCTTCCGCTTCGGAAGGGGGACCCGCTACCAGTTATAGGCGTTCGGGTTGGCAGGCCGGCAGAAGAAAGGAGGTATTCGGTTGTATGAAAAAAGCCCCGGAATATTTTCCGGGGCTTTTTTCATTATAATCGGACTCAGTAGTTGGTCTTCATAGGTTCGAAGTATGCTTTGGGATGGTCGCATGCGGGGCATTTTTCGGGAGCTTTGGGTCCGTTGTGCACGTAACCGCAGTTGCGGCACTGCCATTTGATAGGGGTGCTGCGTTTGAATACGGTGCCGTCTTCTATATGCGCGAGCAGCTTGCGATAGCGGTCTTCGTGTACCGACTCTACCTCGGCGATATGCTCGAATACATCGGCAATCTCTTTGAAGCCCTCCTTGCGGGCAACCTCTGCAAAGTGGGGATATACGTGGTGAAACTCTTCGTTCTCGACGTCGGCTGCCGCCTTGAGGTTTTCTTTGGTGGTGCCTATGACGCCTGAGGGGAACGAACTGGTGATCTCAAGGTCTCCGCCTTCCAGGAACTTGAAGAAACGTTTGCCGTGCTCTTTCTCCTGATCGGCGGTCTCGGTGAAGATGGCCGATATCTGTTCGTAACCCTCTTTTTTGGCTACCGATGCGAAGAATGTGTAACGCATGCGTGCTTGAGATTCGCCTGCAAATGCTTTAAGCAGGTTCTTTTCCGTTTCTGTGCCTTTTACGCTTTTCATGACTTGATATTATTTTAGTTGTTAATAATCAGCTGCTTCTTTTTATGCAATATCCGTGCCAAAATTTATGCGTCGTTTTGACCCGACAGACAACGTAAAAAGTGAATAAGACGTAAGAGCGGTGCAAAAAAGGCCTCCCTGTTGAGGCCCTTTCTACTGTCCTTATTGACTTATTTGAGCGTTTTGGCCCACGAGTCTTTGAGTGTGACTGTCCGGTTGAACACCTTTTTGTCGGCGGTGCTGTCTTTGTCGACGCAGAAGTAGCCGATGCGTTCAAACTGGAACTTGTCGCCCTCTTTGGCTTGGGCAAGGGACGGCTCTACGAGCGCTTGCGTGACAACCATAGAGTCGGGGTTCATGTAATCAATGAACGACTTGTCGGGGTCCATGGCCGAGGTGTCTGAGATGGTGAACAGGCGGTCGAAGAGGCGCACCTCCGCTTTGACGGCATGGGGAGCCGACACCCAGTGTATCACCCCCTTGACGCGTCGACCGTCTGATGAGCCGCCGCCGAGAGACTGGTCGTCATAGGTGCATCGCAGCTCGGTCACATTGCCCGCAGCGTCTTTTATGACCTCGTTGCACCTTATAAGATAAGAGTAACGCAGGCGCACCTCGCCGCCGGGTGAGAGACGGAAATATTTCTTGGGCGGGTTTTCCATGAAGTCGTCACGCTCTATGTATATCTCGCGCGAGAAGGGCACGATGCGTCTGCCGCAACTGTCGTCCTCGGGGTTGTTGACGCACGACAGCTCTTCGGTCTTGCCCTCGGGGTAGTTGGTTATCACCACCTTGACGGGGTCGATGACGGCCATGCGGCGCTCGGCCCTTTTGTTGAGGTCTTCGCGCACGCAGAACTCAAGCAGGCCAAGGTCTATGATGTTGTCGCGTTTGGCAACGCCCACCTTGTCGGCAAAGGCACGCACCGATTCGGGTGTGTAGCCCCTGCGTCGCAGTCCGCAGATGGTCGGCATGCGGGGGTCATCCCACCCCATCACGTGACCCTCGCTGACCAGCTGAAGAAGCTTGCGTTTGCTCATGACAGTGTGGGTGAGGTTGAGGCGGGCAAACTCATACTGGTGGCTCGGGAATATGTCCAACTGCTCGATGAACCAGTCGTACAGCGGACGGTGGACGTCAAACTCAAGGGTACATATAGAGTGCGTGATCTTCTCGATAGAGTCGCTTTGTCCGTGGGCATAGTCATACATGGGGTATATGCACCACTTGTCGCCCGTGCGGTGATGGTCTGTGTGAAGTATGCGGTACATGATAGGGTCGCGCAACAGCATGTTGGGGTGCGACATGTCTATTTTGGCCCGCAGCACCTTCTCGCCGTCGCCGAACTCTCCCGCACGCATGCGCCTGAAAAGGTCGAGGTTTTCCTCTGCCGACCTGTCGCGCCACGGACTCTCTATGCCGGGAGCGGTGACTGTGCCGCGACCGGACCTTATCTGCTCTTGCGTCTGGTCGTCAACATAGGCCTTGCCCTTTTTTATCAACTCTTCGGCCCACTGATAAAGCTGCTCGAAGTAGTCTGAGGCGTAATATTCGCCGGCCCACTCGAAACCTAACCATTTGATGTCCTCTTTGATGGAATCGACATATTCCACGTCCTCTTTGACAGGATTGGTGTCGTCGAAACGCAGGTTGCATTTGCCATGGTATTTGGCTGCCATGCCGAAATTGAGGCATATCGACTTGGCATGGCCGATGTGGAGATAGCCGTTGGGCTCGGGCGGGAAACGAGTCTGCACTCGTGTATTGCCTTCTGAAATGGAACTCTCGATAATCTCTTCGATGAAATTGAGGGATTTAGACCCCGTCTCTTCTGTTAACTCAGCCATTGGATCTCTTTTTTTGCCGAAACCGACCCCTCGCAAGGCCGATTCCAAGCGTATTCTTTAGCACAAAGATAAATATTTGTGTAACTTTGTGAAAATATTTAAATTGAAATTATGAAAAAATCGGTCATCGAGCTGGAAAATATGGAGTTTTACGCCTTTCACGGCTGTTACAGTCAGGAAAAAATAGTCGGAAACCGATTTATTGTCAACCTGTCTGTTGTAACCGACGCCCAGAAGGCCGCTGTTTCAGACAATGTTGCCGATACTGTCAGCTATCTTGATGTATATAACGTTGTCAGACAAGAGATGGCCGTGACGTCTAATATACTCGAAAACGTGGCCAATAGAATATTGATGCGTCTGGCAGACGAGTTTGAGGCAATAGAGTCGATGCTGATAAAGATATCGAAAATGACACCACCATTAGGCGGACAGGTCGAGCGGGTGAGCGTTACTCTCGAATACGTGCGGTGACGATAGCTTTTGCCGGCACTGCCGGTGATGGTTTGCCGGCACTGCGGATAATGGTTTACTGAAACTGCCTCCGGCGGCCCTTCCGGGGGAGGGGTCACGGACCCCGTTTTGATATTTTTGAGGAA
>JAIECQ010000125.1 GCA_029068395.1 Rikenellaceae bacterium | reverse complement strand
GCCCTACATATTAATCACCGATATGCGGCCCTCCGTGGGGAGAGGCTCCGGGCCGCTCGGGCTTCGTTCCTCATCCCGGACACAAGGAATTTTTGCTTACGGCATACTTCGTAATGCCGGGCATGCAGCAAACATAATAGGTAAGCATAGCAGCACAGCACAACCCCCGGCACAACGGAGAGCGGCGCGGGGCCTGCGGAGGGCACAGCATGAAAATGAAGAGCATCACTGCCGTCCCTAATTCACTGCCCTACATATTATGCATCGACATGCGGCCCTCCGTTTGGGGAGGCTCCGGGCCGCTCGGGCTTCGTTCCTCAGCCCGGAATAAGGAATTTTGGCTTACGACATACTTCGTTATGCCGGTCATGCAGCAAGCATAACAGTAGTGCGGCAAACATAAGCAGCATTGCCGCAACCACCGGCACAGCGGAGAGCGGAACGGAGCCTGCGGAGGGCACAGCGAGAAAGTTATGTGTATCACTGCCGTGACTAATTCACCGCCCTACATATTATTCACCGATATGCGGCCCTCCGTTGGGGGAGGCTCCGGGCCGCTCGGGCTTCGTTCCTCAGCCCGGACATAAGGATTTTTTGCTTACGGCATACTTCGTTATGCCGGTGATAAGGAATAGCGTGCGGTTTCGTTTCACTCAGACCGCGGTGGGTTGCTTTAATTGATTAGTTATTTACTGTGCTCTCATTTCTTTTGCTTTCATTCCCTTGGTGGTTGTAGGCCGACCGCAGGTCGGCCTCATCGGCGTGGCGGTCGAGGGCGTGGTGAAGTTTGGCCGTGAGGCGTGAAACAGGCGGGCGGCTACTTCGCTTACGCACCTAACGTGCCTTTAGCGTGAAGGAGCCACGGGCCGAGCCTGCGGGGGCAAAGCGTGAAAGTGACGCGCGGCGAGGCGTATTTTAGTCACTGCCTATAATTACTGAGCGGGGTTACGGGCCTCCGCGGGGGGAGGGTCGGCCCGTTGCGGCTCGTACCTCGCCGCCCTGCCGGTGCAGAAAACTGCGGGGGGAAAGCTGTAATGATAGTTGCTTTGATGCCTGTACTGGTGGGGCGGCTGTTTGGGCTGCAACTTTTGGCGGCACCTTGGATTGGCCGGTACGCCCTTTTAGCGTGGAGGAGCCACGGGCCGAGCCTGCGGAGGCAAAACGTGAAAGTGACGCGCTTCACCGCCTACCCTTAGTCACTGTCTATAAATAGTGTGGCGATGTTACGGGCCTCCGCGGGGGGAGGCGAGGCCCGTTGCGGCTCGTACCTCGCCGCTCTGCCGGGGCAAAAGCCATGCGGTGCAAATCTTTCCGAAACAAAAACTACCTAACCCCAAAACCCTGCCGCCCAACCAATAATGTCTCTCTAATTCCGTGGAGTTTCCCGCTGTCGGTAACCGCGTCAGCGACTCGTCCGGTACGTTGCGCAATGCGGGTGCGAACGGCTACTATTGGTCGTCAGTTACGAGTACGTCTATCTCTATCGACGCGTACTACCTGTACTTCACCAGCAGTAGTTTGTACGTGAATAACCTCAGTAAGCGTTACGGTTTTAGCGTGCGTTGTGTCCGCTAAATATTAATACTTTGGTTCTTTGATTTCTTTGATTCTTCCCCGAGGGCTTGCGTAAGGGTCAGAGTTGGGTCGGCACTGGCGAGTGGTTGCGGCTGTGCTGCGGCTTATATTTTGCTGTTCTACTCTTATGTTTTCTGCTTTGTTTCCGTACCCTTTCCGTCGAGAGTCATGGCCCATGTTGAATATCTTCCAGGCACTCAATCCGAGGGCCAAAAACGGATAATGCAATAAAGGTGTGAGACGACAGTCGAAACGCCTTTATTGCATTATCCGTACTTATCCGCTTAGTTGTTCCTCAAAAATATCAAAACGGGGTCCGTGACCCCTCCCCCGGAAGGGCCGCCGGAGGCAGTGCCAGCAATACAAAACGGCAGTTCCAGCAAACCATTATCCGCATTGACGGCAAACCATCACCGTGATAGGTGTCGGTTACAGCACTTTGGCGACCATCTGTGTTGCCACGTCTATTGCTGTGCCGAGCATGTCGACGTTTTTGCCTCCGGCTGTTGCGAGAGACGGCTGACCGCCTCCGCCGCCCTGCATCTGCTTGGCGGCCTCTTTGACTATGGCGCCTGCGTTGGCACCTGCCGCAACTATTGTTTCACCGAGAGCCACCACCAGTGACGGCTTGCCTCCGGATACTGTTCCGACAATGTACACTATATCGGGATGCTTGGCTTTGAGCATGCCTCCCACCTCTTTGAGGGCGTCGGCCTGTAGATTGAAAGTGCCGACATACCATCTGCTGCCGTCGCGATTCTCTAACTTCTTTTCTATCTCGGCTGCGAGGGTCTCGTTGCGCAGACGGGCAAACTCCTCGGCTTTCTTGCTCAGCTCGCTGTTTTGTGATATCAGCCGCTCGATGGCAGGCAACACGTCGGGCGAGTTGAGAGTGGCCTGCACCTTCTTCATGCCCGATGCTATCGCCTGAATGAAGTCTATGGCAGCCTCGCCCGTCACGGCCTCAATGCGCCTTACGCCTGCCGATATGGCACCCTCGTTCAATATCTTGAACAATCCTATCTGACCGGTTGCGCGCACGTGGGTGCCACCGCAAAGCTCCACCGACTCGCCGAAGCGCACAACGCGCACCACGTCACCATACTTCTCACCGAAGAGCATCATGGCTCCCAAGTTACGGGCGCGCTCTATGGGACATGCACGGTCTTCATCCAACGGATGGTTGGCGCGTATCTGGGCGTTGACAAGACGCTCCACCTCCATGAGCTGTTCGTCTGTCACCTTGCTGAAGTGCGAGAAGTCGAAGCGCAGAGAGGCTGGCGACACGAGCGACCCTTTCTGCTCGACATGGTCGCCGAGCACCTGGCGCAGAGCGCGTTGCAACAGGTGTGTTGCCGAGTGGTTGTTGGCCGAGGCGGTGCGGTCGTGTTCGTTGACCACGGCTATGAACTCGTCAGTCACCGAGGCGGGCATCCCGTCGAGTATGTGCACGGTGAGGTTGTTCTCCTTGCGCGTGTCTTTGACCTCTATGCGCACTCCGTTGCTCTCAATGTAGCCGGTGTCGCCCACCTGTCCGCCCGAGTTGCCGTAGAAGGGCGTACGGTCGAACACCACCTGATAATAGCTCTTGTTCTTGGCGGTGACACGACGGTAGCGGGCTATGCGTACGGGACACGACAGCATGTCGTAACCCACAAACAGACTTTCGGTTATGGGCATCACCTCCACCCAGTCGTCCGTCTCTATGGCCGAGGCGTTGCGCGAACGCTCTTTCTGCACCTTAAGCTCACGTTCAAAACCTTCAAGATCGACCTTGACGCCCTGTTCGCGGGCTATCAGCTCGGTGAGGTCTATAGGGAATCCGTATGTGTCGTAAAGCAGGAAGGCGTCGCTGCCCGAAATGGTGTTGCAGCCTGAGGAGCGCAGCTTGCCTATAACGTTGTCGAGCATGTTGATGCCCGATAGCAGGGTGCGCAGGAATGAGTTTTCCTCTTCTTCTATCACCTTGACTATTAGCGGCTGTTGTGCTTTAAGCTCAGGGAACTGATTGCCCATCTGCTCAACGAGCACAGGCACGAGATTGCATATGAAAGGCTCGCGGAAGTCGAGGTAGGTGTAGCCGTAACGTACGGCGCGGCGCAATATACGGCGTATCACATAGCCCGCCTTGACGTTAGAGGGCAGCTGGCCGTCGGCAATGGAGAACGATATGGCGCGCAGATGGTCGGCAATCACGCGCATGGCTATGTCGATGTTGCGGTCGTTGCCGTATCGCTTGCCCGAGAGCTGCTCTATATGGCGTATTATGGTCTGGAATATGTCGGTGTCGTAATTGCTCTTTTTACCCTGGAGCACCATGCAGAGGCGCTCGAAGCCCATGCCGGTGTCGACATGGCGGTGTGGCAGCGGCTCAAGCGAACCGTCGGCCTTGCGGTTGAACTGCATGAACACTAAGTTCCATATCTCTATGACCTGAGGGTTGTCTTTGTTGACTAAAGAGGCGCCGTCTATGAGGGCACGTTGGGCGTCGTCGCGCAGGTCGTAATGTATCTCGGAGCAGGGTCCGCATGGTCCTTGCTCGCCCATCTCCCAGAAGTTGTCTTTCTTGTTGCCCCTGAGCACATGAGAGGCGGGCAGCTTCTCGCACCACAGGGCATAGGCCTCGTCGTCAAAGGGGACACCGTCGTCTGCGCTGCCCTCGAAAACGGTGGCATACATGCGCGAGGGGTCCATCTTAAGACGGTCGACAAGCAGCTCCCACGCCCAGCCTATGGCCTCTTTCTTGAAGTAATCGCCGAACGACCAGTTGCCGAGCATCTCAAACATGGTGTGGTGATAGGTGTCGTGACCCACCTCGTCGAGGTCGTTGTGCTTGCCCGAGACACGCAGACATTTCTGTGTGTCGGCGGCACGGGGGGCGAACGGCTCGCTGTTGCCTAAGAATATATCCTTGAACTGGTTCATGCCCGCATTGGTAAACATCAGTGTGGGGTCGTTCTTTATCACCATAGGTGCCGACGGAACTATCTGATGGCCCTTTTCCTTGAAGAAGTCGAGAAATGTTTTTCTGATCTGGTTGCTATCCATTTTTCTTTCGTGTTATTCTTTATATATTGACGTAGCCCGGTTGCCGTTCGTTTGACTGTCTTGCCGTACCACTGTCGCTTTGTGCTCAGTGACAGGTAGTTTTGCTGTGTGCAACAGACCTGACGTCATCGTCTGCATTGTTATGTGTCCCATAGGATGTAACCCTGCCGGACAAAAAATATAAATGGTCTCAGACCCGCCGACAAAGAGGCTTTTCATGCTTTTTGACCGGCAATATCGGCGTGTAAGAGGTTGTAAAATTAATCAAAAAAAATTAACTTTGTCCCATATTATGTCAATTTTGCATTCATATCACTCTATTGAAAACAATATGGAAACAAACGCCATAGAACATACCGGCGTAGAGCCCGTTTCAAAGCGTCCGTGGAGGGTTAGGGCCTATAAGGTCATACGCAAGTTGCTGTTAGGCTTCATATTGGCGACTATGGTCAACTTTGTGTTTTCATATTTCTTCCACACACCCAAGGTTTACAGCCTCGGCCATCGCAACACCGAGCTGTTGATGCAATATCGCATGCTGCAAGACAAGATAGACGCCGCATCGAGCAAACTGCGCGAGATAGAGAACCGCAACAACGGCATCTACCGTTCCATCTTCGGACTCGACACGGTACAGGCCCCTCCGAGCACCGATCCGTTAGATTATGTCGACAGCGAGCTATTCTCGCACAACCGTTACGGCTCGCTCATGAGTTATGCCGGCGGCTCGCTCAATCTGCTCACCGAGAGGCTCTATTTGCAGTCGATATCGCTCGACACCCTTCAGGTGATGGCTGTGGATAAGGAGCATATGACAGAGGCCATACCTGCCATATGGCCGCTCGACCGTAAGATGATACGCAACATAGGCATGTTCGGCTACCGCATACACCCCATATTCAAGACACGCAAGATGCACCAGGGCACCGACTTCTCGGGAGCCGTCAACACACCCATATACGCCACGGCCGACGGCGTGGTGGCCAAAAGTTGTGTCGAGGGAGGGTATGGTAACTCGGTGGTCATAAACCACGGTTACGGCTATCAGACGCGTTATGCTCACCTCAACAAAAGTCTGGTCAAGGTGGGGCAGCGTGTGCACAGGGGCGAAAAGATAGCCCTTATGGGCAACACAGGCCGTTCGACGGGTCCGCACCTACATTACGAGGTGATATACCGAGGCGTGCGCGTCAATCCGTTGAGCTACCTTAGCCGTGACATGACCGATGCCGACTTCAAGAGAATCATTGAATCTGCCAAGAACGTGATATATGAGGAATATGAGCGAGAATGGGAAAATAAGACGCCAGCGTTTGGTGGGTCTGATGCTTAGTGTGTTGGTGTGGGGCGGGGTAGCCGTCACATATTATGTGGTATTCTCATTCTTTTTCGATACCCCCATCGAATATGAGATAAGAAAGACAAACCGTGAGCTTTCCCGCGAATATGAACGTCTCAACCAGCGTTACGACTCCATTGCCGCCGTGTTGGACAATGTCATAGACCGCGACGAAAACATATACGGCATGTTGTTCGAGTCGGCACCTTATACATCATTGCGCAAAGAGGACGACAAATGGCGCGATGCCGACAAGCTGCTCGCCATGTCTAACAACGAGCTGGCAGAGCTTTACTTCTCAAACCTGCGCTCGTTAGATATAAAGGTGACCAAGCTGACGCGAAACTTCAAAAAGCTTCAGAAAAACATGCTCACCTTAGGCAAAGAGCTTAACAGCATACCCGCCATTCAGCCCGTCAACAACTCCAACCTAACCAAACTGGCCGCCTCTTACGGCATGCGCATACATCCGTTTTACCGTACCATGGTCTCGCATCAGGGCGTCGACTTTGCAGTACCCGAGCTAACACGCGTATATGCCACCGCCGACGGAATAGTAGACGACGTATCTAACAGCGCCTACGGCAAAGGGTTATGTATAACGATAAAGCACGGCAACGGATATCGTACCATGTATGGTCACTTAGACAAGGCCCTGGTTAAAAACGGCACCAAAGTCAAGCGCGGCGACATAATAGGTCACACAGGAAACACAGGTCTCTCTTTCATGCCCCACCTCCATTACGAAGTCATATTCAACGGACGACGAGTCGACCCCATCAACTATTTCTTCTACGAGATGACTCCCGAGTCATACATGAAACTCTTGGAGGTAGCACAGATAGGCATGCAGTCTCTGGATTAATGCTCCTATTCACTGCCGGTGATGGTGTGCCGTCACTGCGGATAATGGTTTACTGAAACTGCCTCCGGCGGCCCTTCCGGGGGAGGGGTCACGGACCCCGTTTTGATATTTTTGAGGGCAAACTAAGGATAAGTACAGCTATCCCATAAATGTGTTTCGACATACGTCTCACACATTTATGGGATAGCTGTTTTTGGCACTTGGGTTGGTGCCTGAAAGATATTAAACAGGGGCATGACGCTCAACGGAGAAGAGTACGGAAGAAGTTCTGCAAAACATGACGGCAGCGCGGTAAAAGCATGCACAACTGAACCACCAGCCGGCACCGGTTCACAACCCCTTACGCAAGCCCTCGGGGAAGAATCAAAGAAATCAAAGAACCAAAGAATTAATCATTGGCGGACACAACGCACG
>JAIECQ010000124.1 GCA_029068395.1 Rikenellaceae bacterium | reverse complement strand
GAAAAGGGGGGGAGTACAAAAGGGCGGTAGTACAAAAGGGGCGGTGCAAAAGGGGGGGCAAAAGGTCATGAGCAAAAGGCCCTGACTGCGAGGAAGGCAAAACGAGCGGAAAGAGAGAGTCTTTCCGCTCGTTTTTTGCATCCAATGGCACGGTAGAGGCTCAGACCTGCCCAATGCGGTCTTGGTATGTCTGATTGGGATTGGGGTTGAAATAGTCTAACGACCGCCTCCACACCTCCTCTTCGATGATGCGTTTACGCCTATGGCTGTCGGTCTCGCCAGAGAACAACAGGTATATTATAGGCAGAACGGGGGTGAAAAAGATGGATACCAGCAACCACAACAACACGCTTCGTCCATATCTCGACGCCAGATTGCATACCCCCACAATCAAGGTGACATAGAGCACAATGCCTATAACAGAGATTATCGAGAAGATTGTAAAAATGCTGCCGAACATATCGAATGACATAAAATCCATGGCCAATTCCCTCCTTAATTATCATAAAACAGGTCTGCATTACGACCATCGTAACACTGTGTGACTCATTATATAACTCCAAAAGTAATAATTTTAGTCTGTCCGCAAAACAAATTTGACTAAAATTATCGCAGTGCCGCACAATATGGTTGCCGGCACTGTCATGGGTAAAGGTGGAAAATAATTTTTACATCAGCGATAACGCAATATCAACCAATCAATTGCGACGTCTGCCGCAACATGCAGGCCAACAGTTGCGGCGGGTGCTACTTGGAGCCTTGGCGCAGGTATCCGCCCGGAGATACGTTGAGCGAATTGATGACAGGCGAGCCGTTATAGACAAATCTGCCGCCTCCCGAAACCGAGGCGCCAAGCCTCTCTTTGACACCCATTCGGCACGAGGCGCCGCCCGATACGCTGACCTCGGCCTCTGCGGCTGTCAACAGTCCGCCATTCACCTGCGAGCCTCCCGAAACATTGATAACGCATTTGTCTACGGTGCCCGAGAGTTTCATGCGTATGGCGCCGCTGGCAGACAAATTGGCGCTATTGACGGCCATATCCATATCTGTAGACGAGGCGCCGCATATATTGACCTCTGCATAGTCGGCCTTGAAAGAGACCATCTCTAAATAAGAGGTCCCCGAAACATCGAGCCTCGCCTCTTTGGCCTGCAAGTTGACGTTACGCAAAGACGATATGCCGTCTATGGCTATATTGCAGCGGTTGGCGCTAACGGGGGTCTTCATGTCGACCGAGACGGCACCCGACAGTGTCAGCACGTCTAACTGCCTGAGAGTGACCCTGACGGTATTGATGTCAGAATGGTTGCCCCCCCGCTTTTTAAAGCGCACCACGACTACCCCGCCACGGTTGTCAAACACAAGGTCGCGCTCTCTGTCAGGACTTACCTCAACCACGGCAGAGGTATTTTGGCCCTGTGATATCTCAACCTTGAAGGGACCCGATATATCAACACCCGTAATATTTTCGTTTACAAAACGGGTGAGTCTCACGGCCTTGCGTTGCGCAAAGAGTGACGACCATGCCATCGTGGCCACAACCGTGACCGCAAAGACGACGACTGTTTTTCCGAAGTTTTTCATGCTGTGATGTTTTTTCAGGTTATTGTGCTTTTATCATTAAACGCGTCTGCGGGGATAAAGTTACGCCTTTTTTATTCTCTGACCGCAGAGCCTTAATTTTACATCGTACGATGCGGGCATATCCCGACACGGCAACAAAAACGACCGCCAAGGAGATATATCATGGCGGTCGTACTTACGTGTCGGCTATATTAAGGAGTACTATCGGGCAAAACCCTGCACAAGGCTGCCACCCGAATAGACACCCTTAGAGGTGATGTCGGGAGAGCCGTTATAGGTGAGCTTTCCGCCGCTCGAAACCAAAACAGACAGACTCTTCTGTACGGTTATCTCACCCGAGGCGCCGCTTGAAAATGAGGCGTCGACAACATTGGCATCAAGCCCTCCGGCCGATATCTTCGACCCGCTGGAGCCTTCAATCTGGCACGAATCGCACCGGCCCGACGCCGTTATGCGGCCTGCCGAGCTGGTGGACAGTTCGGCCTTCTGAGCCGTCATGCCCACTACTGCCGAAGCTGACGACGAGGCATCCACTTCAACCTCTTCAGCCTCTAATTTGTCTATGCTGACGTTAGCAGCCGAAGAGAGATCGGCATTAAATTCGTCGCAAGATACAGAGACGGCATTAAACGATGATGCGGAAGAGACGTCTAACTTTATATTGTTGCCTTTCAGACTCATGCCGTTGACAGACGATGCGGCACTGAGCGCAATGGCACTGTTGTCTACACCAAACGGGGTCTTGGCATCGACGGAGGCACCCACCGACAGGTTCAACAGGCACAGGTCATTGACCGTAATGCGTGCCACAAGATGCTTGTTTTCAAAGCGTTTGCGGCTATCATCGCTACTGAAGAAGCTGAACAGGTCGAGATTTCCGTTCTTGCTCTTGTTTGACTTGACATCTATATACACCACCCCGTTGCGGTTTTCAAACACAAGATCTTTTTCAAGCTCTTCGCTTATCTCGACAACGGCAGAGGTGTTATCACCCTGCGAAAGCTCGACCATAAAGGGTGCCGATATCTTCACGCCTGTCAGTTTCTCGCCTTTAAAACGAGTCAGTCTCACAATCTTAGACTGTGCAAAAATATTGGTCGCAGCAACCGTAGCCACAACAAAAATGGCGGCGGCGACTATTCTTCTGATGTTTTTCTTTCTCATCTCCATTGCTTTATCTGTTTTACAATTATTGCCTCCTGCCGGACGGCTTACCTGTCAAACGACTATCGAGCCATAAAGTTACACATTTTTTTCACTTGTTTTCGCCTTTTGAAAAACCAATAGCCCCCAAAGGTGCTGCGGAGAGGGTACGCCACGACAGTGTGTCACTCATGTAGCGACACACTGTCTGCAACAACAGGCTGCATGACAGACATTTATGCAAGACAAGAGATTTAACGCCAACATCTCCACTGTAATTAGGCGAAAAAAGATTATTTTTCAGATAAAAAAGATTATTTTTGTACCATGAAGGGTTACGGCTGTATAGTCTCCTTTGCATCACACAAAAACATTCTATCAATGACAGAGAAAAAACTGAAAATAGGCATAACGCACGGCGACATCAACGGAGTGAATTACGAGATAATGATAAAGGCCCTCTCAGACACACGCATTTGCGAGCTGTGCACCCCCATAGTGTATGGCAGCAACAAGGCCGCAGGCTTTTACAAGCGTGACATGGGCGAGTATTCGTCGTTCAGTTTCAACGTGATAGGCTCACCTGCCGAGGCGTCGACCAAGCACCCCAACATAATAAACTGCATAGACGACAATGTGCGCATAGAGGTGGGCAAGTCGACACTGTTGGCCGGTCAGTATGCCGTGGCAGCTCTCAACGCCGCCATGAAAGACCTCGAAGCGGGCAACATAGATGCCGTGGTGACATGCCCCATCAACAAATCGAACGTTCAGAGCGACCAGTTCGACTTCGTCGGCCACACCGAATATTTCGCTTCCAACTTCGGAGGCAAAACACCGCTTATGTTCATGGTGAGCGACAGCCTGAAAGTTGGCCTTGTGACCATACACGAGCCTATCGTCAAGGTGGTGGGACGCATAAACACCGAGAGCATACTCGAAAAGCTGCGTCTGATGCAGAGGTCGCTGATACGCGACTTTGCAATAAGGTCGCCACGCATCGCCGTCATGAGCCTTAATCCGCATGCAGGCGACTGCGGCTTGCTCGGACGCGAAGAGGAGGAGATAATAATACCGGCCATCAAAAGCGCCGGCTTTGAAGGGATACAGGCATACGGTCCTTACGGTGCCGACGGCTTCTTTGCCCACGGCAGCCACCTCAAATTTGACGCCGTGCTGGCAATGTACCACGACCAGGGGCTGATACCATTCAAGCTATTGAGCCGCGAAGAGGGGGTCAATTACACCGCCGGACTCGACATTGTGCGCACAAGTCCCGACCACGGAGTGGCATACGACATCGCAGGCAAGAACATCGCCGACGAATCGTCACTACGCTCGGCCATATATCGGGCCATAGATATATGCCGCAACCGCAACATATTTGACGAGATAAGCGCCAACCCGCTCAAAATAGCCTCACGAGACCACTGGGGCGCCGACGAGTCGGTACCTATGGAGCAACCGCACGAATAAGCAGCACCCTGCATAATAATAACGGCTGTGACCATAGCGGTTGCAGCCGTTTTGCTTTATAGTGACCTTGCAACGGCATCGCCAAACCAAACCATCATCACATCCCAACGGCATACGGCACCGCCAAACCTTCTTCTGTTCCTGTCAAGACAACCACCGCGGCGGAGGCACGACACAAAAAAGGACGCCTCAACGTGAGGCGTCCTCTGCAATGTCAGTGATATACCGATTATTTAACGGTGCTCATGTGCTGAATCAACTCAACGACCTTGTTAGAGTAACCCCACTCGTTGTCGTACCAAGATACGAGCTTAACAAAGTTGGCATTGAGAGAGATACCTGCTTTGGCATCGAAGATAGAGGTGCGTGCGTCGCCGATGAAGTCAGACGATACAACGTCGTCCTCAGTGTAACCGAGGATGCCTTTAAGCTCGTTCTCAGAAGCGGCTTTAACGGCAGCTTTGATCTCATCGTAAGTTGCACCCTTCTCAAGACGGCAGGTAAGGTCGACAACAGAGACGTCGAGAGTGGGGACACGGAACGACATACCGGTGAGTTTGCCGTTGAGTGAGGGGATAACCTTACCAACAGCCTTGGCAGCGCCGGTAGATGAGGGGATGATGTTGCCAGCAGCTGCACGGCCACCACGCCAGTCTTTCAATGACGGACCGTCAACGGTCTTCTGGGTTGCTGTTGTGGCGTGAACGGTGGTCATAAGACCCTCGATGATGCCGAACTTGTCGTTGATAACCTTTGCAAGGGGAGCCAAGCAGTTGGTGGTGCAAGATGCGTTAGATACGATCTGCTGGCCGCTGTAAGTGTTGTTGTTAACACCCATTACGAACATGGGAGTGTCGTCCTTAGAGGGAGCCGACATGACCACGCGTTTTGCGCCGGCCTCGATATGTTTGCCTGCAAGCTCTTTGGTGAGGAAAAGACCGGTTGACTCGACAACATACTCAGCGCCTACCTCGTTCCACTTAAGGTCTTTGGGGTCGCGCTCTGCGGTAACGCGTATAGAGTGACCGTTGACAACCAGGTGACCGTCTTTGATGTCGATAGTGCCCTGGAACTTGCCGTGAATGGTGTCGTAACGAAGCATGTAAGCCATGTACTCAACGGGGATAAGGTCGTTGATACCCACAACTTCGATGTTTTCCTTAGTCATTGCCGCACGGAAAACCAAACGACCGATACGGCCGAAACCGTTAATACCAATTTTGATTTTAGACATAACTGTATTTTGTTTAAAGTGTTGTTTTCGCTTTTTTACAGTGCCATAAAAAAGATAAAACACTGTGTTTGTTTTAGTTAGCAGACATTATAATGTTTTATAACACCTCCCGAACTGCAAATTTACAATTTTTTTGCGACAGATTAAAAATTTTGGCTCATTTTTACGTCTCCGTCTCTAAAATTTCATCACGCCATAGAGACGGCATCGCGCAAAAGGCGTATGGAGCGGCGGGTTTGCTGTCTTATATATATGGTGTGTCCGGCGCTCTCACGCTCTATCACCTCGGGGGTGTATCCCCTTATGGTAAGCAGCTCAAGGTTGTCGTTATAACGCACCGAGAAAGCTCGTTGCAGGTCGGCCACAAGATCTGAGAAATAGCGTGAGGCATCAATACTTACGCTTATGCGCACGGCCGATGTCTGCACCATGTTGACCTTTTGCCCATAGCTGTTCAGAATGGCGAACACCTCTGCCAGAGACTCCTCTATAACAAACGAAAAATCTTTAGGCTCGATGGAAAGGAGTATCTGGTTGCGCTTGAGTATCAGCACCGGCATGGCAGGAGGGGTGTAGTCGTCGAAGTTGCAGATGCAGCTGCCGGGACGTTCGGGGGCGGCGAACGGACGAACGTAAAGAGGGATGTTCTTGTTGTGCAGAGGCTTAATGGTCTTGGGGTGTATTATCTGGGCACCGCTGTAGGCCAGTTCGACGGCATCGACATACGAAAGCCTCTCTATGAGGGCGGCCGACGGGAAGATGCGGGGGTCGGCACTCAGTATGCCGTCGACATCTTTCCAGATGGTGACGCTGTGACAGCCGAGCATGCTTGCCACGGCGGCGGCGGTGTAATCAGAGCCTTCGCGCCCTAAGGTGGTGGGATGTCCGGAGGTAGTGCCGCCGATAAAGCCCTGCATTACAAACAGTTGAGCATCGCAGCCGACAGCCCGGCGCAGATTCGAAGCCGACGCCCCGAAATCGACGGAGGCTTCGCGGTGGCGGCTGTCGGTGATGAGCGTGCGCCGCATGTCTATCCACTCGGTAGAGATGCCGCACTGGCGGGCGTAAGAGGCCACTATGGCGGTAGACAGTAGCTCGCCGTAGCTTACTATATCGTCATAGCTGCGCTCGTAACTGTCGGCCGGGGTGCGTCTACCCAACGAACCTGCAAGCATAGAGAACAGGCTTTCAAACCGGGTACGGTCTGAAAGCGAAAGCTCGTCCATTATCTGCACGTGCATCTGTCTTATCTGCTCCAGGCGCGCCGACACCGCGGCACCGTTGCCTTCAAGATAGTGGTGCAGCACCTCCTCCATGGCGTTGGTGGTCTTGCCCATGGCAGACACGACCACGATAAGCGGCTCCCGCTCTTTCGACACTATGTCTATAACGTTTCTCACACCGGCACCGTTGCACACTGAGGCGCCGCCAAATTTATATACCTTCATAAAAAACATATTACGTCTTAAAAACCAACAAAGCAGACTCTCACCTGAGTCGTCCGCGGAAAAGGGCGCACACTATGGCTGTGGCCACACCTACGTTGAGCGACTCGCCGGTGACCCGTCCCGCGGGGAAAGGGGGTATCAGAAGGCGTCGTGTGACAGCGGCCCCCACTGAGTCTGATATGCCCTGCCCCTCGTTGCCCATGACCACCACACCGCCGCGTGTGAGAGGCGAGGAGTATATGTCGTCGCCGTCGAGGAAGGTGCCGTAGACGGGCACGTCCTCACCTGCGGCACGTTCGAGCAGAGGCTCCAGCGGCATGTAGCAGACGTTTACCCGGCACAACGCCCCCATGGTGGCCTGCACCGCCTTGGTGTTATAGAGGTCGGCAGTAGAGGGCGAACACACTATCTGCTCGATGCCGAACCAGTCGGCCGCCCGTATTATGGTGCCGAGGTTGCCAGGGTCTTGCACCCCGTCGAGGGCTATGACCAGATTGTCGTGCCAGCTTGCGCAGTCAAACACGGCAGGACGCTTTTTCATAACCGCCAGCACCGAAGAGGGGGTCTTAAGGTGCGACATGCGCGCCATATCGCCGGCCGACACGGCAACGGCAGGCACACCCATATCGTCGTCACCGCACACGTAGAGGCTTTCAGGCTCCATGCCGCCGTCGATAAGGTCGCGCACCAGCTTGGCACCCTCGGCGACAAAAAGCCCGCTTTGGTCTCTGAAGCGTTTGTCGCGCAACGATCTTATGCGCGACACTGCGGACTTGGTAATCACATTATCCATAAACAGAACTCACTTGTCACAACCGCCATCGCCACGCAGCCCGCATGTTGCAAAAAGCGCATGGCAAGACACGCGCAAAACAACATCCGCAAAAGCGAAAAGCACACCTTTCCGCCACCTCCAACACCCCCTTAAAGGCCCTTGCCCAAC
>JAIECQ010000123.1 GCA_029068395.1 Rikenellaceae bacterium | reverse complement strand
CCGCTATCTGACTGTTCACAAAACATGCAGACCAAAAGAGAATAAAGTCCATTGCATATTTTCTCTTTTTGCTGCATTCTCTATTTCTATCATTTTACCTGTAATCCTATTGTTACACTCATAACTTGTATCAAGTATGGTGGCAATAGTTTAGCAGCATTATGGTATCCGGAATGTAGTAGTCAATAAAAAATGCGGTTTCTGATGGTTTTTGAAGATTACTGTGGTTAGATATAGTTTCTGACATAGAAATGTCGTGTATCTACAGCATTTCGTTAGGAAATAATGGGAAAGTTCCCATATCGGATATTTTTAATCTATCCTCGTAAAGTTCAGTCGTATCAATACATCCTTGATTTAAGCGCCATTTGACATTATATAGGGAACCATCAAGATTATTTATATAACAGTTAAGTTTGTATAATGATTCCGTCACTTCTTTCATTATGACCTTGAACGACAAAACTATATTTTCTAAATCCACCATCCGATGTTTCCCCATTATCGATTAAATATTGAATGTCTTTAATGGTATCTTTATCAAATAAGTTCATGTCTCTTAGAAAATGTAATATAATTGAGATTATCTAACTATTAAATACTATGTTTTATCTTTAGATCATTATATAAGGCCAGCCCTTTTGCTGTCAGCAAATATTTCTGTCTCGGATGATTGGGTTTATCGGGATATAGAATCTTGAGAATACCAGTCTCTATAGCAGGGTTTATGTAGTTTTCTATAAAAGTCGGGCGATGTTTCAAGCCGACTTTCTCCATTAGTCCTTTCAATGACAAATGTTCGTTTGACAAGGCGAGTAACAAAGCGAGAACTTGTTCGGTTACTTGTACGGTAGGTTGTTCGGTACTTGTACGGTTATCATGTTGTGCTTGCTCTGTAACCAGTTCTTTCGGTGTATTTACGACCATATGCCGATTCCGCAGCTCGTTATTTTCGCCCAATAACAGATTGCGGAAAAATAGTTCCAAATATTCGGAATTACGCATAATGCCTTTTTGCACGTTTTGGTAGTTGGCGCGTACCAGCGCATTACGGAAATACCACGAATAATTGGCGAATAGGTCATTTGTTACGTCAAAGCCCATAGAACGTAGATAGAGAATCGTGAACACGGCAGTTGTTCGGGTATTTCCCTCGCCGAACGGATGGATTTGCCATAGTCCCGACACAAACTTGGCTATGTGGCTCACTAATCCATTCCGGTCCACTTTTGAATAGTCGAACTGGCGTTCCTGTTCCAAGTCGTATTCAATCGCTTTGCGAAGATCGGGCGCAGAAACATACAGCACCGTATCGCCGCGCAGCACCCATTCCTTTTTGGTAATATTGTAATCGCGAATCTCTCCCGCAAACTTGAATACACCATCGAATATCCGACGATGAATCGATGTCAGTCCGACAAGCGTAAATGCAAATGTTTTTTCGGTAAGAAGTCGGCGAATGTTGGTCGATGCCGTATCCGCCTCGTGCATTTCCACATCTTCAGGTGTACGCGCTTCTTTCGACTGGTAGTAGCTTTTTATGAGTTGTTCTGCTTCGTCAATCGTAATTTCGCCCTCAATATCTTTTCGGGCGGTTTCAATCAGATAGAGGGATGGCTTAAGTCCATCGACGGCCTGCAAGCCGATTGCAGTTTGCCACGCATAGCCTTTCTCCCGTTTTTGAGGCTCGTTTTGGCGGATGTATTCGTCGAAGTCAATCATATATAGGATATTAATTACAGTTCGGTTGTCCCAAACATTTTTGCAAGTGAATGATATTCTGCCTTTTCGAATAGATTTATTTCTCCATTCGTTCCCATCCGAATAACATCGTTACAAGTCTTTAATCGTGCTAACATTGGCATAATAATGCTTTTGCCATGATTTACAAAGTCATACAATTCTTTTTCCGTCGATGGTATCTTATATCCACCAGAGCTGCTTGATATTATAACCTCATTATCTCGAAGTTTTGCTATGATTTTATTCCGAAATGTTTGAAGAGACAATTTATCATATCCTAAATATACCAATTGGGTAATAAGTTCTTGGGTGGGCATGTATTTCCTGGGCGATTTATTCATAAATCTAAACAGGAGATAATTCAATACTGCAATTTGTTGCTTAACTTCATCATTGTCTGTGTCATTATGCGTTTCTATGAAATGTTTGGCTTTTCTATAGCAGATATCTGCAATTTGTGAATTATATTCGGGGGTCAAGTCATTCTGAGAAACATTGAATGTATCAAAGGTTTCGGGAAACTCTTTTATTCTTAATATTTTATCTCCTAATATGGATTTATAATTGTAGCCATCGGATTCTGAGATTTTCCTAATATCATAATTATATGCAAGAGAACCACACACTATATCTGCCACTTGTATGATTATACTGTGTTTACTATTTTCAAACCTAAATAGGCTATTATCAAATAAATCAAGAGGTATTTCTTTTGACCTAACGTAAGCTGCAAAAGATTGAAGATAATCATTACCTCCAACTTCATCAGCAGTAATCGTTAAGTTACTATATGAGATTCTTAATTCTTGATGTACTATATTATTCAGGAATTTATAAAACGATGTTTTATATCTGAGGCCAGAATTCTCATATACTTTCCGTTTGTCACATACAAATGCAAATATGTGAAAGGGGAGTTGTTTTAGCTCGGTCAAGATAGAGACACGCCTTTTATGATTCTTTCCTATTTTACCGGACTTGATTTCTCCTTGTTGAAAATATTTTTTTCTAATAGTTTCTACGCTCTCCGCTACAAGCGAAAGATTGCTTTCGTCTACAATGACTGCACAAATCAGAAAATGAGTAGTACATCCTGGATTATCAAAATCATATCCGAACGCACCGAATTCATCAATAAAAGCATATTTCTTGTTACTCATATCCGAAATATTCATTAGAAAAATAATCATCAAGAACTTTGCGTGTATCTTCATTCAATGGTTTCTGCTCAAATTTGTAACCCGATTTATAGGATGATTTGAGCCAGCCATTAACCAATTCTGTGAATATTAGGTACAACTAATTTTATGTTCTTTTTTGCCATCTTATTCCTTTTTAATATCAATCAAATCTTTCGGATTAACTTGTAAAATGTTTGCTATTTCGAACAATACATCTAAACTCGGCTGACGTCTGTTACAGACATAAGAATTGACGATGCAAAAACTTTTTCCGAGTTTTTCCGCCAACCAAGTTTGCTTGATGCCTTTGTCTTCCAACACCTCTTTTATTCGATTCTTGGGCTTGTCCATCTTTAATGCTTTCGATATTTCCGATGTAAAGATATAAAATATTATGCAATAAAAAGATAAAAATCAATAGGTATTATTATCATGATTAGAGTTTATTGAGAATCTCTGATTTTAGTCATTCAATATTGTGCAATAATACTATAATACGCTTGCTAACATTGTATATCTAACGACAGACGAATGCCTGTCGGGCTATTAGGCTCCCCCGAAAAGAATTTCGTGGACAGCATGCTCGCCGATTTGTTTCCCCTGAATGGCAAAATTAAAACCCAGAGAATGTACAGGACTGTACGCTTAGCGACATTTTCAATTCCTGAAACGGATATTCTGACTGACCTTTTTTCTTTCTTGCTTTTTCATTGCCAAAGATTTCAAAGTCCTTGGCTTCAGAAGACATATAAAAACACTATGTACGGTTTGACCCAACATAGTGCTTTTTCTTTTGAGAGAGATTATCGCCCGCAACATCAGGCTAATTCTGTACCTTAAATAGATAATGAAGAGCGATAACTATCAATGTCAATGCTTCAGCTATTGGTATAGCCAGCCAAGCGCCTTCGATTCCGAGAATTAAAGGAAGTACGAGAAACGACGGAATGATAAAGATTATCCCTCTCAACATCGTGTAGCATATTGATCGCCATGCCGACTCGATACTCTGATAGTAACCGATGAGGGTGATGTTTACCGCAAAGAAAACGGCACATGTGGCGAACAGGGGTAAGCCGTCGACTGCAAGCGTATAGGCAGGCTCGTCGGAAGACAGAAACGCACTTGCAATAGGCTTGGCTCCGCCCCAAAGCCCGATAGTCACGAATGTACCACATAACACAGCTGTATAAAGAGCAATCCGTAACGCTCTTGATATTCTCTCCTGCCGGTGTATGCCATAATTGAAACTTATGATTGGCTGGGCTGACTGGGCTACTGCATTGGCTATAGAGAACACCACAGGAAAAAGGAAACATGCTATGGAATATGCGGCTACTCCATCTGCGCCTTGCAGACGCATGAAAGCATGGTTACCTACATATATCATAACCCCCATGGCGCATTCTGTCAGGAACGTGGCAAAACCGATTTTTGCCATATAGCCGACATTGCGCAACGTCAGTAACAGACTTGTCAATGATATTTTCAGCCGATAAAACCGCAGTTTATCGCAAAACCGGATAAAATAAACCAAAACGATAAACGCGCCGATGCCGCAGCTTATGGATGTGGCGACAGCAGCACCTCTGATACCCATTCCCATCGGAAATATCATAATATAATCCAACACGATATTTAATGATGCCGGAATAAGCTGACTCCACATGGCATATTTCGGAGAGCCGTCAATACGTATAAGCATTATGCCGATACACTCGACCAAAAGAAAAAGCAGGCCGGGAACAAGCAGTACCAGATAGCTTATCGCATTACTTTCAAGTTCAGGGCTGCACCCAAGGATATAAACTGTCGCTTTGGGCCCCATCAATACCATTGTCGCAAGGATACCGATAATTACCACTCCCGCTATGTATGCTTGGGTAATGATTATACGTGCCGCTTTCACATTATTTTCAGCCAAGCGTATGCTTGCGACAACCGATGCGCCGATTCCAAGCATCAATCCGACCCCTGTCGTCAGGAGAAACAGCGGAGCGACGATGTTGACTGCGGCTATTCCGTTAGCTCCGGCGCTATGCCCTACAAACATACCGTCGACCAACGTCAGAACCGAATTGAAAATCATTCCTATCAGCGTGGGAAAGAAAAGAGCGCGGAAAAGCACTCCTATCTTACCGTTGCCGAAGTCGAGTCTGTCCCTGTCGAGATTCGGGTCTTTTGTTATACTATTTCCCACCTCCAAGCGCATGATATAACGACACTATTCCGGCTATCTCGTCATAACGGCATTGTACCTCGCTCTGCTGCGCGCCGAGCAGTGCCTGCTGTGCCGTCAGGACTTCGAGATAGTTTGTCGTGGAATGACGCATGAGCAGTTCGGTTTTCGCAACGGCATCGGCAAGAAGTTGCGACTGTTCCTTTACAAGCACGAGACGTTCTCTTGCTGCCGATATGTCGGTCAAAGCATTGTTGACCTCGGTTCCGGCATCAATTAACGACTGGTTGAACTGCAACAGCGCAATCTCCCTGTCGGCATCGGCTATCTTATAGCCGGCACGAAGCTGACCGCGGTTGAATATCGGCTGCATGAGCTGTCCGACTGCGTTGAGCAGCCATTGGCCGGGATTGATCACGATCCCGCCGTTGTTGGTGAAACCCAACGTGCCGCCAAGCGTCAGCGAGGGATAGAACGATGCTCTTGCCACACCGAGTGCGTAATGAGTCCTTGCCAGCTCCGTTTCCGCAGCCCTGACATCGGGACGGTTGGCGAGAAGCTGCACCGGCAGTCCGACTGAAAGCTCATCCGGGAATACCGCATCTTCAATTTTGTTTCTTGCAATCGGACGCGGGGTTATGGCGAGCAGTCCGCAAAGAGAATTTTCTATCTCCTTACGGCTCTTTTTCATCGCGGCTATATCCGCCTGCAACCCCGTGCGGTTGGCTTTGGTCTGCAAAATGCCCGCCTCATTCGCCCTGCCTGCCGTTTTCAGCAACTCCATCACGCGGATAGTCTGCGTCCAGTTGTCGAACGTGTTTTCGGCAATCTCTATCTGCCGGTCAAGCATCAGCAGAGAGTAATACGATGTGGCGACGGTGGCGACAAGTTGGGTTCGGACTGCCTGCGCCTGTTCGTCTGCCGATACTGCCGCAGCAGCCGCTCCACGTTTTGCCGCAGTCAGCTTGCCGAAGATATCAACCTCCCACGAAGCGTTAAGACCGATGTTGTATGTCTTGGTTGTCAGACCGTCATAACGTGTAATGTTGCCGTCGGCACCGAAGTCGAGCGACGGGAAATATGCCAGCTTTGCCGCTCCGAGCGAAGCGAGAGCCTGTTCGGTGCGCAGCCGGGCTACCTGATATTCGGTATTTTTGACTAATGCCGAATCGATCAGCCTCTGCAACGCCGGATCGGTAAAAAACTCACGCCATGCGATTGTTGCGAGCGATGCCGTATCTGTCACGATAATATCGTTGCCGTATAAGGCCGTGCTTACCTCGGTCGTCGGCTGATATTTGCGGTAGACTCCGCAGGATGCGAGCAGCAATGCTACAAGAGCCGTGAATATGATCTTATTTTTCATCTTCTTTCTGCTTTTTCAGGTTAGCTACACTTTCGAGTTCGACACTCATTGCCCAGTCGGGCTTCTGTTTTTCCACCGGACGGAACCGCTCCTGAATCTTCTGGAACACCATCCACAGGGCCGGCACCAGGAACAATAGGGTCAGTGTGCCGATAATCATACCTCCTACGGCACCTGTGCCGAGCGTGGAGTTGCCGTTCGCACCCACGCCCGAGGCAAACATCAGCGGCAACATGCCGAACACCATTGTCAACGCAGTCATCAGGATAGGACGCAGACGGGCTTTTGCCGCTCCTACGGCAGCCTGTTTGAGCGTCATACCGCTTTTGCGCCGTTTGCCCGCATACTCGGTGATGAGGATTGCCGTCTTTGCGAGCAGGCCGATAAGCATGATGAGTCCCGTCTGAAGATAGATGTTGTTCTCAAGTGCGAAAAGTTTGGCAAAGAGGAAGCTGCCCATCAGTCCGCAAGGTATCGAGATAATCACGACCAGCGGCAACAGCAGGCTTTCATAAAGTCCGGCGAGGATAAGAAATACGAGTATGGCACACAGTGCAAAGATGATCATCGCATTGTTTCCGGTCGATGCCTCCTCGCGGCTTATGCCTCCAAGCTCGTAGCCATAGTTGCGGGGGAGCACTTTTTCGGCAGTCTCGGCAATGGCTTTCAGTGCGTCGCCTGAGCTGTATCCGGGTGCGGCGCTGCCGTTCACTGCTATGGAATTATAGAGGTTGAAGCGTGAAATGGACTGGGGACCGTAGGTCTTGGTGAGGGTGACGAACTGAGACAGCGGGGCCATTTCGCCGTTTCCGGTACGGATATAGAAATTTCGGATGGATTCCGGCGTCACACGGGTCGACGGGTCTGCCTGAAGCATCACGCGGTACAGCTTGTTGAACCGGTTGAAATTAGAGGCATAGTTGCCGCCGAAATATCCCGACATGGTGGAAAGTACCTGAGCCGGAGTCACCCCGACACGCTCACACTGCGCAGCGTCGATGTCAACCCAATATTGGGGATACCGGGTATCAAAGGCCGAATATGCCATTTCGATTTCCGGACGGCGGTTAAGTTCCGCCACATACTCTTCCGCCACTTTTTTGAACTCGTTGAGATCGCCGCCTGCTTTGTCCTGAAGGTATAGGTCGAATCCGTTGCTCATACCATAGCCGGGAATCATCGGCGGCGTCGCCACGAAGAAATTGGCATCCGGCACGGAATCGGCGAGAGCATAAATCCGACCCGATATCGCATCGGCACTTTCCAACGGCGATTTGCGTTCGTCCCAGTGTTTCAGCGAAAGGAAGAACACACCGGCAGTCGGACCTGTGCCGGAGAATGAATATCCTACGACAGCACCGCGGTAGTCTACTCCGGCGATTTCGGCAATTTTTTTGTCAAAATCCCGTATGACCTGCATAGTCTTTTTTGATGATGTTCCGGGTTTTGTTTTAAGTGATACCATTACGGTTCCCGTATCTTCGTCGGGTACAAAACCGGAAGGTGTGATGCGCATAAACCATCCCAGCAGACCGATACCGACGAAAAGCACGACAAAGGATACTGCCGGACGGCGCACGAAGAAAAGAACACCGTTCTTATAACGCTCAAGCATGGCATTGAATGCGGCGTTGTAAGCCTTGCGGACACGAGCGGAAAAGCCTTTGTCGCCATCGGCAGGACGCATCATCATCGCACATAAGGCAGGCGAAAGTGTGAGAGCGTTCAATGCCGACAGACCGACTGCCACGGCCATCG
The DNA here is from genome assembly GCA_029068395.1 of Rikenellaceae bacterium. Classification (GTDB taxonomy): domain Bacteria; phylum Bacteroidota; class Bacteroidia; order Bacteroidales; family Rikenellaceae; genus CASDZP01. The sequence continues at coordinate 24,390 of JAIECQ010000123.1, read as the reverse complement.
TGATGCCGAACTGCTTGTAGAACGTGCCCGACGTGCCGCCCATCATGGAAGTAGGGATAAACACCGCCATAAAAATGATGGTGGAAACCACTATCGCCGAGGTTATGCCGTTCATGGCGTCATTTGTCGCCATGTATGTCGACTTGTAACCTGCATCGAATTTGGACTGCACCGCTTCTACGACAATAATGGCATTATCGACCACCGTACCGATTGCGAGCACAAGCGCGAACAGTGTAAGCAGGTTGATGGAGAATCCGGCAACGGCCATGAAGCCGAATGTGCCGATGATCGACACGAATATCGCAACAGTCGGAATCAGGGTAGCTTTGAAATCTTGCAGGAAGAAATACACCACCAGCACCACCAGCAGTATGGAGACTATCAAAGCCCACACCACCTCATGAATAGAAGCATAGAGGAAACGATTAGTATCGCTCATCGTCACAAACTCCAGACCTTTGGGGAGATCTTTCGCACATTCGTCGAGTACACGGTCAATCTCGTTGATAACAGCCGAGGCATTCGAGCCTGCCGTCTGGTAGATCGTAAGCATCGACGCCGGCTTTCCGTTGATGGTATTCTCAAAGTTGTAGTCCTCGTCGCCGAGTTCAATGCCGGCCACATCTTTCAGACGGAGGATATCCCCGTTGGGGAGAGATTTTACTACGATGTCGCCGAACTGTTCCGCTGTCGTAAAGCGTCCGCGATACTTCATCGTATAGACGTTGGCGTTGTCGTGGTTCTCTCCGAAGGAGCCTGTCGCAGCCTCGATATTCTGTCCGGCAAGCAAAGCGGCGATGTCGTCCGGAATAAGGCGATATTGCGCCATACGGTCGGGTTTCAGCCACAAGCGCATACTGTATGGAGAGCCGAACAGCTGTACCTTGCCGACTCCCTGCACTCGCTTGATACGTGGCTCGACGTTGATTTTGATATAATTATTGAGGAACTGCTTGCTGTAGCGGCCTTCGGGATCGTAGAGCGCAAAAGTCTTCAGCTCGGCGTTCTGTTGTTTTTCGGTGGTAATGCCTATCCGCACCACCTCGGCAGGCAGAAGACTCTGGGCTGTCGCCACACGGTTCTGTACGTTCACAGCCGCCATATCGGGATCCGTTCCCTGACGGAAATATATCATCAGCGATGCGTTGCCGTCGTTGGAGGCTTCGGAAGTTATGTATGTCATGCCCTCAACACCGTTGATGGCTTCTTCCAAAGGTATGACTACGCTCTTTTGCACTGTTTCCGAGTTTGCACCCGGATAGCTTGCCCATACGTTTACGGTGGGCGGAGCGATGTCGGGATACTGTTCCACCGGCAAAGTAGCAAGTCCCACAATGCCGAGCAATACGATAGAGACCGATAGGACGATAGACAGTATCGGCCGGTCGATAAAGAATTTCAGATTCATCTTTTCCCCTCCCTGATTTTGATTTCCTGTCCGTCGCGCAGCGAACCGACACCTTCGGTCACGATTACGTCACCGCTGCTGAGTCCGGAGCGTACCATATAGTTGTTACCGTCATTCATAGGAGCGACTGCTATTTCGACAGACTCCGCCTTCCCGCCGACAACTTTATAGACATAGATTTTATCCTGAATCTCGTAGGTGGCGTTCTTGGGGATTACCATGACATTTCTTTCCGTGTGCGGCATGACGACATTGCCCGTGCTTCCGCTGAACAGCAGACGTTCCGAATTGGGGAACACGCATTTTATCTGTACTGCGCCGGTCTGAGGACTCACCATTCCGCTGATTGTCTCCACACGTCCGATTTGCGGATACTCATGTCCGTCGCTGAGGGTCAGCGAGACGGGAGGAAAGGCCGCCAAAGCCGCATTTTTGGAGCCGTGCTGCCTCATCAGACCTTGCAGCTGTTTTTCGGAAATCGAGAAATAGACCCACATCTCGGCGTTATCGCTAACGGATGTAAGAGGCTGTGCAATCTGAGGTGAGACCAATGCACCGACACGATACGGCAGCGTGCCTATCACACCTTTCACAGGACTTTTGATTTCCGTATATGACAGATTGTTGCGGGCATCGACCTCTGCGGCCTTGGCTTGCTCCAAAGAAGACTCGGCAACCGCAAGGGCGTTTTTCGCGGTCTGCAATTCATACTCGGAAATCACTGCCCCGTCGAACAGAGCCTGTTTGCTGTCACGTTCGAGCCGGGCTGTGGCTACCTGACTTTCTGCGGCATGAACATTTGCGGTGGCCATCCGCAGGGCAGCCTGATATGGCATCTGATCGATTACAAACAGAAGTTGTCCGGCATCTACATCCTGACCTTCCTTTACGCAGATACGGGTCAGTTTGCCTGATAATTGCGGATAGATTTCAACATCCTGCCGCCCCTCGATGGTGGCACTGAATCGCTCGTTCAGCGAAACGGAGTCGGAGACGGCAATTCTTATTACCGGCACTTCCCGTATTTCTTCTTGTGTGGTTTGCTGCCGGCAGCCCGAAAAAATGACAGAGCAGACGGTCAGCGATAATAGAAAATGATGTTTATTCATGATGTGATAATATTGTTTCAAAATCGGGCCAAATTTAGCTCGATTCTTCCGAACGATTGCGGTATGAATTCCGGCGGTTACGGTATATTTCCGATATGCAGCTTTGAAGTATGGAGTTTTACGGCTATTTTTGCGGTATATTATGAAACTGATCAATCAAAAAACGATCTCGTCGGGCGAATACCTGCCCTGTTTTACTTCAGGAACACCCTTTCTTATCGAAGGTTGCATGATATTGCAGTGTCTGAACGGGAACGCATCGTTTATTCTCGATTTCAAACGATATGAAATCTGTCCGGGAGACGTCGTATTTCTGTTCAAAGACATGGTCATAGAACTCGGTGAGCGGAGCGATGATTTCACAGTCAGATATGTGTCGATTACCAATGAAAGGGTGTTCGAGCTATATGTAAGAATCACATCGCAGAAATTATGGAGTAAGCTTTATCTGAGTCCTGTCCTGAAAATAGATAAAGACCTGTACAAAGAGCCATTCGACCATTGGATGCGACAGTGCATTTGGGTCGACAAAAATTGCTGCAAGCAGACATCTGACTCCATAATCGCCAATGCTGTCCTGTCTTTATTCATGGTGATGGAAGATGTCGTAAATAAAAATGAAGAAGATGTTGCGGTAATAGGGTATAGTTCCCAATGGAAATTACTGGGTGATTTCTTAGCCCTTTTATCACGCCATTACATGACCCGACATAATGTTTCGTTTTATGCCGAGTCTCTGAGTATCACCTCGGACTATCTTTCTGTACTGATGAAGGAATGTATGGGAAAGACTCCGAAAGAAATCATAGATGAAAAACTGGTTTTGGCAATGAAAGCTCTCCTTAAAAGTACCACTCTTTCTATCAAGAACATTGCTGACAGACTCCATTACGAAGATTCCTCGCATTTATGCAAAGTATTCCGCCGACACACAGGCATGTCTCCCGCCCAATACCGGAAATCTCTGTCAGAATAAAAGACGAACTTCCCGATACGGCTGCGGAATACGTGTATCATGGTCTGTACGGACAAGCCGCTTCCGACGGATAGCCGGTGGTCGGCAGGCATACTGACCGAATGGCTGAAAACAAGAGCGCACCGACCGGTGCGCTCTTGTCAATTCCGGCAATGCAGTCATGCCGGCTTATCTTCTACATGGGTTTCGTTATTGGCGTTGAATAAAATGAGTGTTCTCTCTCGGTTCGTATTCCGGTTTTCCGATACCCTGTCGTCGGGCGGCTTCCATGCCCTTCAACAGCCAGGCCATGTTCTCGCCGAGCGTTCGCATGGTCTGCAATCCCTCGCGGTCGCGCCGCACGTCGTCGGGAGTGAAGCCATGCACCGAGTTCCAGTATTGCGAAGAGACGACGGGCATGTTGGAAATGGTAAAAAACTGGTTGAGCTGTTCGAACGTAGCCGAAGCGCCTCCGCGCCGACACGATACGACCGATGCACCGAACTTGCCGGCCATTTCGCCCTCCTTGCAGAAGAACAGACGCTGGCAGAAGGAGAGTATCTGTCCTGTCGGACCGCTGTAATAGACGGGTGAACCGAGTATGATGGCATCGAACTCCGCCAGCCGGTCTTGAATCTCGCGGACCGCATCGTCACGGAAGCAGTGCCCCGTCTCGAAGCATTTCATGCAGGCGATACATCCGGCGACAGGCTTCTTGCCCAGGTAGAGAAGCTCCGTTTCGATACCGTGCCGCTGCAAGGTCGTTTCCACCTCGTGCAGGGCGGTGTAGGTGCAGCCGTGTTCGTTGGGGCTGCCGTTGATGAGCAGGACTTTCATACGCGTTTCTTTCAAATGTTCTTACCTAAATTGTATGCTTTCTCCAACGAGGGATGCCCGGCAATGTCGCCCACCCGCATCACGCCTCCGGCATACACCTCACCCAGATTCTCCCAACCGAGGTGACGCAGCAAGGCATGATAGTAGTGTTCCACAGGCTCGAAGTTGTCCGGCGTGTCACCTTCTGCCGCCATGAGCAGGACGCAGTGCTGCATGGGCGTATGGTATTCGGGACTCTTTTCCGTTACGGCAAACAAACGGTCGATGACGGCTTTAAGTTGTGCCGTGATGCTCCAGTAATACATCGGCGAGGCAAGCACCAGCACGTCAGCCGTTTCGTAGTACGGATAGATCATCGCCATGTCGTCTTTCTGCACACATGGGCATTGCGCATCGCGTCCGCCGCCCAGACACCCCAGACAGGGATGGATGTCCATTCGTTGCAGGTCGAATACCTCTACCGTATGTCCAGCCTCTTCCGCGCCTTGCTTGAAGGCGTCCACCAGTCCTGCCGTATTGCCTTTCTGCCGGGGGCTTCCGTTGAGTATGACTATTTTCTTTCCCATGCCTCCTATCTTTTTTGAATCGTATTCGAATTCTGATTGTAGGCTTTGGCGACGCATTTCCATTCGCCGTCGATTTTCAGCAGCAACAGATAATCGGTGAAGTCGATACGGCCTCCCCAGCTCTCTTCGAGTACGCGGACGACAGCCAGTGTCTCCTCGACGGCTACCACGTCGATCCGCGCCTTGAACTTCTCTCCTGCGGCGACCGAATCGACATTGCGGTAGAACTGTTCGATACTTCCGTGCTCCAGTTTCCCGTCCAGATAGCCGAACAGAACGGCCTCGTCGGTGAACAACTCTTTCGCATAACAGCTGTCGCCTTCGGCGACGCTCTTTACGAACTTCATGGCAGCGGCTTCCACTGCTTTGTATTCTTCAATACTTGCTCTCATAACTTTTTGTTTCTGTTAATTTCCCGCAAAGTTATATGGTAATGACAATGTCTGCAAGTACCGAAAAATTATTCATATACCGAATTATTTTTCAGTATATCCTCATTACGGATGATTATGTTTACCTTTGCACTTATAACAACAAAAAGAGATGTACGAAAGAAAGATACCCGTTGATTTGAGTTGCCCTTTGCGGCTGACGATGAGCCTGATCGATTCCAAATGGAAGTCTTGTATTTTGGACGAATTGCGCGATGCTCCCATGCGCCCGAGCGAGTTGCACAAGGCGCTACCCGAGGCTGCGCCACGCGTGCTCGACCTGCAACTGAAAGAGTTGGTGGATGACGGTCTCGTGACCAAGACCATTTATCCCGAACTGCCGCCGCGTTCGGAATATTCCATCACGGAACTGGGACGATCACTCCTGCCTATCCTCGATGCCATGATTGCGTGGGGAGAGACCAACAAGGCGGCCTATGTAAAAGAGGAAGAAGGCGTCAAGACCTACAAGGTAACCATGGCCGATGCTGAAGGGAAGACTTCGGACGTGCTCTTCAACGAAAAAGGCGAGGTGCTGCCTGCCGAAGAGCAGAAGTAAACGACATCCGACCGTTGCTCTTCGATGCAAAGAGCAGAGTTATGAAAATAGCCGTTCATCATTGCAATGATGAACGGCTATTTTCATTCTTTCGCTCCGCCGCGACGATACAGGAATCGGGCCAATCCAAACAGGTAACGCCGGAAGCCCGGACGATAGGTCAGCAGGCGGTCGAACCAACTTAGATGCGGAGCAATGAATTTCACTACCAGTCCGACATATATCATGGCGAAAAGCGTTCCGATACCGATAACATTCCATTGCCAGCTTCCGAAAAAGAGATAACATCCGGCAACGGCAAGCAGTACGAGGGTCGTATCCACCCATATCTTTACTTTGGCGAAAGGACGCTTCGTTACCTGACTGACGGTAATGGAAATGCCCTCACCCGGCATGGTTACCGAGCCGCACCGCACCTCGAAGGCAATGCCGATGCCCATGATGGTACATCCTGCGAACTGGACGAATATTTGCGAAAGCAAGGTCGTGCATTCCAGACCGGCTGTCAATGCCATGTTAATGTCTATTAGCCAGCCGAATACGAATCCGATAACAAGCTGGAAGAGCTGCATGGGGTCGAAATTGCGGCGCAGGATGAGTATCTGGCAAAATACCAGGATAAAGTTCATCGCAATCGTGTACCCGCCGATTGTCCATTCGGGGACACGGCTTATCGGTCCCGCCAGCGAAAAGACGAACGGCAGCGAGGAGATTACGCTGCTGCCCAAAGATGATTTTACACATAGAACGACTCCCAATGTCATCAGATACAATGAAATCAGGAGCAGGAGATGTTGCCAGAGGAATGATATCGCTTTTTCTTTATTTGTCATAACATATAATATTTCAATCTTCTATTACAGATAGATATTTTCAAGTTGCAAAGATACGGAAAATTCAAGAAACACTGTGTGTCCGAACAAGATATTCTACCTGAAATATTAATATTTAGCGGACACAACGCACGCTAAAACCGCGCTGCTTACCGTAGCCATTGGTCACATTCAAACTACCGCTAACGAAGTACAGGTAGTACGCGTTGCCAGAACTGCTCGCAACTGACGGCCAATAGTCCCCGCGCGTACCCGCGAGGTTCAACGAACCGGACGAGTAGTAGCGGTAACCGACAGCGGGAAACTTCACGGAATAAGAGAAGTGTTATTGGTTGGGCGGTAGGGTTTCGAGGTTAGGTGTTTTTTGTTTCGGGAAGATTTGCACCGCATGGCTTTCCGCACCGGCAGGGCGGCGAGGCACGAGCCGCAACGGGCCGACCCTCCCCCCGCGGAGGCCCGTAATCCTGTCACGTAATTGTAGGCAGTGACTAAGGGGCGACGGTGATGCGCGTCACTTTCATGCTTGCCTCCGCAGGCTCGGCCCGTGACTCCTTCATGCTAAAGGGGGGTTAAGTGCGCAGCCCGAGCAGCCGCCCCGCCATCACAGGCATAAAGCCAAACCGCAAGTTGCAAAGCATTGCCAAAAGCTACAAAGCCTTGCCGAAATACAGCCAAAACGCCCCGCCTGTTTCACGCCTCACGGCCGAATTTCATCACGCCCCATTCCGCGCCGGCAGGGCGGCGAGGTACGAGCCGCAACGGGCCTCGCCTCCCCCCGCGGAGGCCCGTAATCCCGCCACGCAATTGTAGGCAGAGACTAAGTCACGGCGGTTATGTGCGTCACTTTCACGCTTTGCCCCCCGCAGGCTCGGCCCGTGGCTCCTTCACGCTAAAAGGGGCGTTAGGTGCGCAGCCAAAACAGCCGCCCCGCCAGCACAGGCACAAAGCCAAACCACAAGCAACAAAACCTTGACAAAAGCAACAGCTAAAGCGTCCCGCCTGTTTCAAACCTCACGGACGAATCTCACCACACTCTTGAAATCCTCTCCGCTGAGGTCGGCGCTGGTGCCGGCCCACCCCGCTCCGGCAGGAAACCCGGCACCGCGGTCTGAGTGTAACGAAACCGCACACTATTCCTTATGCCCGGCATTACGAAGTATGCCGTAAGCAAGAATTCCTTATGACCGGGACGAGGCAACGAGTCCCGAGCGGCCCGGAGCCTCCGCCCAACGGAGGGCCGCAAATCGGTGAATAATATGTAGGGCGGTGAATTAGTCACGGCAGTGATGCTCATCATTTTCTTGCTGTGCCCTCCGCAGGCTCCGCGCCGCTCTCCGTCACGCCTGTGGCTGCCACGCTGCCTTTATGGTTGCCGCTCTGCTGTTATTGTTTCTGTTTTGCTTCCACGTTTTTCCGTTGAGAGTCATGGCCCATGTTGAATATCTTCCAGGCACTCAGTCCAAGGGGCAAAAACGAAAAAGAGGGGTAAAGGTGTGAGACCCAAGTCGAAACACCTTTACTCCTCTTTTTCGTACTTATCCGCTTAGTTTGCCCTCAAAAATATCAAAACGGGGTCCGCGACCCCTCCCCCGGAAGGGCCGCCGGAGGCAGTGCCAGCAAAATAAGGGCAGAATAAAAGGCACTTATACCAGCTTGTTCAGTAGAGAGCTTGAGCCTATTCTGAAAAACTCGGGGGTGATGTAGTCGGCACCCAAGATAAGGCGTGCGATGGCAATGTAGGGCATGGCATCTTCGGGTGACGATATGCCTCCGGCAAACTTGACTCCCGCCATGCGTCCCGATGCCTCGTGGTAGTCTTTGACTGCCAGGCACATGGCCACGGCGGCCTCATAGGTGGCTCCGCCAGTGTTCTTGCCGGTGGAGCTTTTTACGAAGTCGGCTCCTCCTTCGAGCGCCACCATACAGGCGTTGTATATCTCGTCGAGGCTCTCGAAAGAGGCTGTCTCTACGATAACCTTGAGGGTGACATCGTCGTCAAGCTCCTCCTTTATTATGCGCACCTGGCTCGAAGCCTCGTCATGGCGACCCATGCGCACCGCCCCCAAATCTATTATCATGTCTATCTCGTCGGCGCCGTTCTCCATGGCCATGGAGCATTCGAGCATCTTGACCTCGGGGTATGTCTGACCCGATGGGAAGCCTCCCGCCACCGAGCATATGGCCACAGGCTCGTCGCCAAGCTCTATGCCCACGCTCTCGACAAAGAGGGGTGATGTGCACACCGAGGCGGGCATCACGCCGGCCTTGCGGCACCTTGCAAGCATGTCGGCGGTGAAGGCGCGCACACTCTCGTGAGAGTCGGTTACCGACAGGGTGGTGTGGTCTATAAGAGGCACCATGCCTAATAGAGACCCTGACGTGAGCATGTCGTGCGACAACCTTTCGGCCGCCTCTATGGTACGGGTGACTTCACTTGTGGTTATGTGTCTTGTCAAACTTGGCATAATTGGTGTTGTGTTATGCAGGTGGCTCTTTGTCGCCCTGACGGCAATAGGTGCGGGCGGCTTGCCGAGTCCTGAAAATTATAGAAACAAAAGTAATAAATTTTTCTTTGGAAGAAAAAATCGGACTATCTTTGTCTTTGCCTACAGACCCCGGTCATATGGCAGCACTGCGCATGACGGGGCTGTCGACCCGCATATCTAAAAAACGCAAATATGTATCGAGGCAATCGAAACTATATTTTTCACACCACTCTTATCACTTTTATGGTGATTGCCATACTTATGGTCATACGCCTTATTCCGTCATTCGATTTTGGAGGTCATGGGCTTCGTCGTGCCGACATTGTCTCTGACGTGGTGTCGAAGGGGGGCTCTGACACCGCTGCCGTTGTCTCTCATGCGGTTGTGGCGTCAGGGCGTGCCGATGGCAGGACCATGCCTTCAAATGGCAAGGGCGACACCCTGCCGAGGGTTATGCCGGCACCTGTCAAGGTTGTCAGGGGCGACACCTCGTCAGTCAAGGGTGCTGCCGCCAAGAAGCTCCCCAAGGTGACCCCTATAGAAGATTTCTCTGCTGACGGCAGCGCGCTCGACGCCTTTCGTGCCGCCATGTCGGAGTGCAAGAACAGGGTGGTGCGCATAGGCTTCGTGGGCGACTCGTTCATAGAGGGCGACCTGCTGACCGGCGACCTGCGCGAATATCTGCAACGTCGTTGTGGCGGCACCGGGGTGGGATTCGTGCCTGTCACATCGCCCGTCTCGAAGTTAAGGCGTACTGTGGGGCATACATATTCGGGATGGAAAAGCTATTCGGTGAAGAGGCGCAACGGTGCGGCGCTCGACACCTGCTTCATGCTCTCCGGCTCCATATCGGTGCCTGTCGACGACAATGCCACCGTAGCCTATCGTGTGACCAACGCCAAGAGCTGCCTTAAGAATGTACGCCAAGTTGACTTCTTTTTCATAAACAGAGGCAGCACCGTTATATATGCCACCGTCAACGACTCTATGGTAATGACGTTTATGCCGCCGTCAGACCCCATGATACAGAAGATCACCGTGTCGTCGCCCGTTGCGGTCTCAACCATCAGCTTTGACTTTGATGACGTGGAGGGCTTTTATGCCTATGGCGCATCGTTGCATGGCCCTTACGGCGTGCAGGTCGACAACTTCGCCGACCGCGGCAGCTCGGGGTTGCAGATGTCCAAGCTGACAGTGACGCAAAACAACCGTTTCAACGACATCAATCCTTACGACCTTATAATAATAGAGTATGGCTTGAATGTGGTGGCCACGGGAACGATGCGCTACACCTCTTTTGAAGACCGCATGAGTGCTATCGTCGCCAATATAAAGAGATGCTATCCGGGTGCCTCGGTCATAATAATGGGCCTTAGCGACCGCAGCAGCAACCAGGACGGCGACTATCGCACCATGCCCGAGGTCAAGGCCATGATAAGGCATCAGCGCGCTATAGCACGCAAGGCAGGGGTGGCTTACTGGGACACCTTCACCGCAATGGGTGGCGAGAACAGCATGACCGAGTTTGTAGACAAGAACTGGGCGTCTAAAGATTATACCCACGTCTCGGCCCGGGGTGCATCGGTTATTGCCCGCCGCCTCTCGGATGCGTTGATGGAAGCACTGTAGCGGCATGCCCGGCGGCACAGCGACATGCGGCACGGAATTTGTCTGTGCTTTTGCGGGGGCGGCCAGGACGGCAATGCAGAGGGCACGCCAAGGGCGTATGTGGCACATGAGAGTCAAACGATAAAACGATAAGATAATGAATGAAGATTTGCGTATCGCTCACTCGGTTGAGCTTGAACCCATAGTTGATGTGGCTGCGCGTTTGGGTATCGACGCCCATACCCTCGAAAGCTATGGCCGTTACAAGGCCAAACTGCCGCTTAGTCTCATAGACCATAACAAGATAGGCCGCAGCAACCTCATATTGGTGTCGGCCATATCGCCCACCCCCGCCGGCGAGGGCAAGACCACCGTGTCGATAGGTCTGACGCAGGCGCTGAACCGATTGGGCTACAGTTCGGTGGTTGCCTTGCGCGAGCCGTCGCTGGGTCCGGTGTTCGGCATCAAGGGGGGCGCGGCCGGCGGAGGTTACTCGCAGGTGTTGCCCATGGAGGATATAAACCTCAACTTCACTGGCGACTTCGATGCCGTGAGCAAGGCCCATAACCTGCTGTCGGCACTTATAGACAACAATATACAAAACAAGCGCAACACCTTGGGCATAGACCCCCGTACCGTTGTGTGGAAGCGGGTGATGGACATGAACGACCGCGCCCTGCGCAACATCATAGTGGGCTTGGGAGGTGTCGCGGGAGGGCGTCCCCGCGAGACGGGCTTCGATATAACGGCGGCCTCTGAGGTGATGGCCATACTGTGCATGAGCGAGAGCATGAAAGAGCTTAAGGAGCGGCTTGGCGGCATATTCGTCGGTTACACCTTCGACCGCAAGCCTGTCTATGCTCGCGACCTCAAGGCCGAGGGAGCCATGGCGGTGATACTTAAAGAGGCGCTCAAACCCAACCTTGTGCAGACCATCGAGCACACCCCCGCCATAATACACGGCGGTCCGTTTGCCAACATAGCCCAGGGTACCAACACCATAGTGGCCACACGTATGGCCATGAGCCTCTCCGACTATGCCGTCACCGAGGCGGGCTTCGGTTTCGACCTGGGAGGCGAGAAGTTCATCGACATAAAGTGCCGCCGCATGGGCGTCTATCCCAAGGTGGTGGTGCTGGTGGCCACCATAAAGGCTCTCAAATATCACGGAGGCAAGCCGTTGGACGAGCTGTCGCAGCCCGATGTCGATGCGTTGCGTCGCGGCATGGCCAACCTTGAAAAGCACATCGAGAACATACGCCGCTTCGATGCCAACCCCATAGTGGCCATAAACCGCTTTACGGCCGACTCGCCCGAAGAGATAGAGCTGATAGAGGAGTTCTGCCGCACCAAGGATGTGCCCGTCTCTCTGTGCGAGGTGTGGGCCAAGGGCGGAGAGGGTGGATTGGATCTTGCCGAGAAGGTGGTGGAGGCCATAAGACGCAATCCCGTCGAGTGCATAAAGCTCTATGGGTGCAACCGCCCCATTGAGGAGAAGATAGATATAATAGCCCGTCAGATATACGGTGCCGCCGGCGTCGAATATACCGGCAAGGCGGTGGCCGACATAAAGCGCATATATTCGTTGGGACATGACAAGCTGCCCATCTGCATGGCCAAGACGCAGAAGTCGCTTTCTGACGATCCCAAGCAGTTAGGGCGTCCCGAGGGTTTCATACTTAAGGTGCGCGAGGTGGAGCTGGCCGCAGGGGCGGGCTTTATAATTCCCATTGCCGGTGACATGATGCGCATGCCGGGTCTGCCCGAGGTGCCCGCCGCCGAGAGCATAGACATAGATGACCAGGGGCGCATAACGGGCCTGTCGTAGAACAGTCTGCCGTGATGTCTTGCGGGTGCCGACCTGATGCCGGCACCCGCAATCTGTTTGAATACATGGCATACATTGGCCTGCAAGAGGCAAAAGTTGCGGTTGTCAGTATGGAATTTTATAATTTCGTATCGAAATGCGCATTTTTATTTTCATTTTAAAATATAAAACTTTATCTTTGTTAGGTGGAAACCCAAATTATGACAATAGGCAGACATACCGCATCGGGCCTAAGAACGGCGCGAAGACATTGTGCCGACGTCTGAGGGGGAGGCTTAGTGTGTGCTTGACAGAGTCGGTTAAAATGCTAAAACGTGTTGCGGATAAGATAAAAAACTAAAAATAATAATCTATGTATTCCGAAATCAAAAAACATCTAACCGCAGAGCTTCAGTCTATCAAAGAGGCCGGTCTTTACAAAAACGAACGTATTATAACATCGCCGCAGCGTGCCGACATACAGGTGGGCGGCAGTACCGAAGTGCTCAATTTCTGCGCAAACAACTATCTGGGTCTTTCAGATCATCCCCGCCTGGTTGAGGCTGCCAAGAAGATGATGGACCTGCGCGGTTACGGCATGTCGTCGGTGCGTTTCATTTGCGGAACACAAGACATACACAAAGAGCTTGAGAAGAGCATAGCCGACTATTTCGGCACCGAGGACACCATTCTTTACGCCGCATGCTTCGATGCCAACGGCGGTGTGTTTGAGCCTCTTCTCACCGAGCAGGACGCCATAATATCAGACTCGCTCAACCACGCATCCATCATAGACGGCGTGCGCCTGTGCAAGGCCAAGCGTTACCGTTATGCCAACGCCGACATGGCCGAGCTTGAAGAGTGCCTCAAACTGGCCCAGGCTCAGCGTTTCCGTATCATAGTCACCGACGGCGTCTTCTCTATGGACGGCAATGTGGCCCCCATGGACAAGATAGTGGCCTTGGCCGAGAAATATGACGCCATGGTCATGGTGGACGAGTGCCACTCGGCAGGTGTCGTGGGCAAGACGGGCCGCGGCGTGACCGAGCTTTACAACCTGCGCGGCAAGGTAGAGATAATAACCGGTACCCTTGGCAAGGCCTTCGGCGGCGCCATAGGCGGTTTCACCACCGGCAAGAAAGAGATTATAGACATGCTCCGTCAGCGTTCGCGTCCCTATCTGTTCTCAAACTCGGTGCCTCCCGCAGTGGTGGGCGCATCGCTTGAGGTGTTCAAGATGCTCGGCGAGTCTGACGCGTTGCACGACAAACTGGTGGCCAACGTGGAGTATTTCCGCGACAAGATGATAGCCGCAGGTTTCGACATCAAACCCACCCAGTCTGCAATATGTGCCGTGATGCTTTACGATGCCAAGCTGTCGCAGGATTTCGCCGCCAAGCTTCTGGAAGAGGGCATATACGTTACGGGCTTCTATTATCCGGTGGTGCCCAAAGACCAGGCCCGCATACGCGTGCAGGTGTCGGCAGGTCATGAAAGAGAGCACTTAGACAAGTGCGTGGCTGCCTTTACCAAGGTGGGACGTCAGCTGGGTGTTATAAAGTAGAGTCGTCAATCTTATTACCGCATCGGGCAACCCTGATGCGGGAATGATTTTCAGGGTTGTCGTTCGAAGAGGAGACCGGGCCGCTGTTGCTGCTCGTGTCTGCCATTTGAACGCTGCGCCCTAAGCAAGGGAAGTAAAACATAAAACAACAACTATGGCAAAATACCATATTGATGCGATAGATCAGAAGATTCTGATGCACTTGATAAGCAATGCCCGTATGCCTTTTCTGGAGATAGCGCGTGAGTGCGGCATATCGGGAGCGGCCATACACCAAAGGGTCAAGAAATTAGAGGAGGCGGGCATAATAACGGGTTCGCGTCTGGAAATCAATCCCAAGGCATTGGGTAACGACGTGTGTGCCTATGTGGGGGTGCGCATCTCTGAGCCTAACATCATAAGTTCGGTGGTCGACAGCCTCAAAAGCATACCCGAGATTGTGGAGTGCCACTTCATAACAGGCAAGTACACACTGTTCCTTAAGATATTCTGCACCGACAACGAACATCTTATGAACGTGATAATAAATACCATACAGGGCATTCCGGGTGTCACGCAAACAGAAACCTTCCTTTCGTTGTACCAGTCGTTCGAGCGTCAGGTAAACGTGGGTACGGCCAAAACCAAATAGGCAATGTCGCTCATACTCTGTATTGAAACGGGCACCAATATATGTTCGGTTGCCCTGTCGCATAACGGTGCTCTGTTGTCATTGCGCGAGAGCGAAGAGGGTCGCGACCACTCACGCAAGCTGGCCTCGTTTATAGACGAGTTGTTCAAAGAGAACGACATTGACGCCGCCGACCTCGATGCCGTAGCCGTGGGCATGGGCCCCGGCTCTTACACAGGCTTGCGTATAGGCACCTCTGTGGCCAAGGGTATCTGTTACGGCGCTTCCAAGCCCCTGATGGGTATAAGCTCGCTTCAGAGCCTTGTGATGGCTGCGGTCGAAGACCACAAGGCAGGATTGATAGAGTGCGACGACATAGAGCACACACTGCTGTGTCCCATGATAGATGCGCGGCGCATGGAGGTATATACCGCCATATACGACAGCAAGGGTAACGAGCTGTCACCCGTTGAGGCCCGCATAATAGACGAGCATTCGTTTGCCGGCTTTATGGCCGAGGCTCCCATGCTGATATTCGGAGGCGGCGCCTTCAAATGTCGTGATGTGATGAGGCGTCCCGGGCTCAGTTTCGTGTCGGTGGCGCCGTCGGCCCGTGGCATGGCTCTTTTAGCCGAGCGGCAGTTTGAGGCGGGACGGTTTGAAGATGTGGCATACTTCGAGCCTTTCTATCTTAAGGAGTTTGTTGCCGGCGTGCCGAAAAAACAGCCTCTTGAGGTGTAGGCAGGGGGGACTTCCGTATGAGTTCCCCCTGTTTTTTTAATGACGGTGCGGGCTGTCAGGGGGGGTAATATATTTGAGCTTATTTATGTACAAGAGAATAGAGCCGGTGGCCGGAATGACGCTTTATGACAAGGTGATGCTCGGAGAGGTCTCGCGTCTTGAAGACAGGGAGCTGCTTGCGGTGGTGGCGGGTTATGACGACGTATGCCCGCTTGAGCGTCTGTACGACTTTTGCAGTGGCGACCTGTCGTCGCTGGCAGGCAAGAGCGGCGATGCCATATCCAAGGCGGGACGTATGGGCAAACGACAGTCGGCGCGTGTGGCCGCCGCCATGATGCTGGTGGGACGGATGGCTCCGCAGAGGCCGTCACCGCCAGATCAGATAAAGACCGACATGGATGTCAAGTCTCTTATGGCAGACGACTTCTACGGCAAGAGCCAGGAGGAGCTGTGGGCCCTTTATCTCACGGGCGGCAACCGCCTGATAGAGAAACGACGCATATCGGTGGGTGGCACGTCGGCCGTGGTGTCTGATGTCAAGATTGTGGTTCGCCGTGCCGTAGAGCTGCTTGCTGCTGCGGTGATAATAGTGCATAACCATCCCTCGGGCAATGCGGAGCCGAGCGGTGACGACACGGAGCTGACCCAAAAACTCGCGCAGGCATGTTCTCTGTTCGACATAAGGCTGTTGGACCATATAATAATAGGTCATAATGAGCACTGGAGCTTTCTTAAACGGGGATTGCTTTAAAAAACGATTGCCCTGTGTCGAGCTTTTGCGGCAAGAACTGCCAGGCCGCAGATAGCAGGGTTGAAAGACAGGGCGTGTGGTAAAACAAAAACAGGCGATGTTTAGTCGCCTGTTTTGTCGAAGAGCCGTTACGGTTCCCGATCTTCCGGTAAAGATGCTCTATCGGAAGTGAAAATTGCATATCATCCTTTACTAAAATCTTCGCCGATACCCTTGTTCTTGCTTTTGCTCAATGGCTGAATGGCTCGAAGTGCCGCCGTGTGGCGACAAAAAACGAAAACGCAATTTTTACCTATCCACGGACTTTTCATGGTTTAATCGGATGCTCTTGACAAGTCCGAACAAGAGCCATCCTCTAAAAGGGCGCCGAGATATGGTTGCGACACCCCAGACATCAATCAGATGTAAAATTTATACAACCCTATACAATAATCTATAATAGCCATAAGTTGTGCCGCCCTATAGTGCTCGCTGATAGGGTTTTACTCTAAAAGACACTACCAACGACAGCAGAGCGGCCAAATGCAAAGATATTAATATAAAGACAAAATACCTCTATTTTTTGAAATAAAAAAGAAAATAAGGTAATTTTTTTATGGGTGGCGTAAGAATTTCTGTTATCTTCCATAGCCGCCCTCCTCCTTAATGAGTCTGTCGGCCAGGGCGGGCAGTCCGATGGCTGCCGTGGCCTCTATGTAGTCGACATTGCCGGCACAGGGCCTTACGGGGTCTATCAGATATATACGTGTCTTTTGGGGTGCGTAACGAATCAGCGAGGCGGCAGGATATACCTGAAGCGATGTGCCCACCACAATAAGTATGTCTGCCGAGGCTACTTCGTCTACGGCCCTCTCCATTAAAGGCACCGGTTCGCCGAAGAATACTATGAAGGGTCTGAGCGGAGAGCCGTCGGCGGGGTGGCACTCATCGTAGCGTTGGTCTCGGCCTCCTATCTCTATGGTCAGCTCTTTGTCAAGAGAGCTGCATAGCTTGGTTATCTCTCCGTGCAGGTGTATTACATCGCTGCTGCCGGCCCTCTCGTGCAGGTTGTCTATGTTTTGGGTTATGACAGTGACGCGGAAGCACTCTTCCAGACGACGTACCGCCATGTGGGCGGGGTTGGGTGCGGCGGCGAATATCTCCTGGCGCCTACGGTTGTAAAAGTCTATCACCCCGGCTCTGTTGCGCACCAGCGCCTCGGGGGTACATACATCTTCAATCTTATGTTCGGCCCATGTGCCGCTGTCGCCTCTGAATGTGGCAAGTCCGCTTTCGGCGCTTATGCCCGAGCCGGTGAATACGACTATCTTTTTCATGTTAGTGCGGGTTTGTGGCAAAGATAGGGCAAATATCCGTTTCTGCAACGAATATGCGTCCAGATTGCCGGTTTGCCTATATTGACTATCTTTGTGCATTCAACTGTTATATTGAAAGTGTTATGAGTTATCATATCGAGTCGTTCGGCGGCATAGCCCTCCACCGCGTGGGTAACAAATCGGCCGATGACGGGTGCCTCCTCTCGCAGGGGCTGCTCAAGACCGACGAGCAGGTGGAGTCGGTATTGCACAGCTATTTCATAAACCGGTTCAAGGGCGGCGGGCATTACGCCTTACGTTGCGATGGTGCCCCCAATAAGGTTTACGATGCGGTGTCGTCAATATTCGACAATCCAGACACCCTTTATGAACGCTCGCTTGATATAGCCCGCCACCTCTATGACCAGAGCACCCATCCCAAGGTGCGTGCGGGAGCGTTTTACGTGGCCTATTTCAGCGAGGCTGTCATAGATGGCGAGGTGGCCGATGCCGTGGGTCTTTTCAAGGCCGAGAGCACCGAGACCTTTCTGCGTCTTGTGCCATCTGAGAGCGGTCTGACTCTCGAATGCGACCAGGGCGTTGCGTTAGACAGGTTGGAGCGGGCATGCCTTATATTCAACATAGACCGCGCTGACGGTTATGTGCTTGCCGTAGAGGAGGGCCGTGGGCAGGAGGCGTCGTTCTGGATAGACGACTTTCTGGTGGCGGCACCCAAGCGTGACGACCATTACAACACCAGCAACGTGCTGTCGTTGTGCCGCGATTTCGTGACCAAAGAGCTGCCCGAGCAGTTCGAGGTGACCAAGGCCGACCAGGCCGAGATGCTCAACAGGTCGGTGCAATATTTCAAGGACAATGACAATTTCGATATCGGCCAGTTTTCAGAGCAGGTGATAATGCAGCCCGAGGTGATAGAGAGTTTTACCCGCTATAAGTCTGACTATGAGCAGGAGCGCGATGTTGAGATAGCCGACACGTTCGACATATCTTGCGAGGCGGTAAAGAAACAGTCGCGCTCTTTCAAGAGCGTCATAAAGTTAGACCGCAATTTTCATGTATATGTGCATGGCGACAACAAATATCTGAGACGCGGGTATGACGACCAGGTGGGGATGCACTATTATCAGCTCTTCTTTAAGGAAGAGGAGTAACATGGCATGCCGCTTGTTTCACTTTTAAGTGAATGCGTCCGACGCTGTTTTGGCCATACCCTCAATAGACGTCGATTAAAAGTGAACAGGGTGCGGCGCAAGGGCGTGCGGACAGCGAAAAAAATGAGGCGAATATATTGTAATTTCGATAAATTAGATTAATTTTGTTTGTGCTAGGTATCCCGGTAACCGGATATAAAAGAGGGTTGCCAAAGGGAGGATTTTGAAAAAAATCCTCCTGTTTTTTTATGTCATGGAATTTTTTTACATTTGCAACGTCTGTCGGCAGGCCGACATATAGACTGCACCGTGAGGGCTTTTGCCTTTTGCGGGGTGGTTGACGCTCCTGTAGTTTAATGGATAAAATTTAGGATTCCGGTTCCTAAGATATGAGTTCGATTCTCATCGGGAGTACACATGAAATCTCATCAGAAGCCCTTTGACCAAAGGTACTGAAATGGTGTTTCGCTTTCGGGTTCAGATACGTCTGGGCAGGGGCAGGGTCAATAAAAAAATCCATAGACATGGTTACGGAATTAATTGTCGGAATCTTTCTTGCCGGTTATCTGATAATAGCGCTGGAACATCCCCTTAAGATAGACAAGGCTTGTGTGGCTCTGATTACAGGCACGCTTTTGTGGGTTATCTATGCAATGTACGGGGCCGATATAGTGCCGCGCTACAATGCCGAAGAGCTGTTGCATTTTATCGACACCCACCCGGCCATCGCCCAGCTTCCGGCTATCGAGCAGTGCGTCAAATATATTGTCGACGTGCAGATAATAGAGCAGTTGGGCGAGATATCAGAGACGCTGTTCTTTCTCATAGGGGCCATGACTATCGTCGAGCTTATAGATGTTCACGGCGGCTTTGCCATAATAACCAACCGCATCACCACACGCAACAAAACCAAGCTGTTGTGGATAATATGCTTCATCACCTTTTTCCTGTCGGCCCTGCTTGACAACATGACCACCTCTATAGTGATGGTCATGTTGCTGCGTCGCATAATAAAAAACTACAAGGAGCGTTGGGTGTATGCCTCCATGATAATAATTGCGGCCAACAGCGGCGGTGCCTGGTCGCCCATAGGCGATATAACCACCATAATGCTGTGGGTGCGCGGCAATGTCACCACTCCGGGGCTTATGCCCATATTCCTGCCCAGCTTAGTATCTATGCTGATACCTATGTTCATCTCGTCGCGACTTCTGCACGGCATAGTCACCGCCTCGGGCAGCGGCAGCGAGGCTTCGGGTTCGTGGCTCAAGATAATAACGCGCAAGGAGCGGGCCTCGATATTGTTGCTTGGCGTGGGGTGTCTTGTGGCGGTGCCGGTGTTCAAGAGCGTGACCCATCTGCCTCCCTTTATGGGCATACTGATGGCGCTGGGTATAATGTGGCTCTATACCGAGATTATGTACAAGCACAAAGTGTGTGTCGATGAGGCGCTCAAACATCGCGTGCCACGCGTGATAAGACGTGTAGACATACCCACGGTGCTATTCTTCCTCGGCATACTTCTGGCCGTGGGGGCGTTGCAGATGACCGGCGTGCTGGCTTCGTTTGCCAAGATGCTCGACGACAACGTGCATAACGTCTACCTTATAAACGCATTGACGGGCGTCATGTCGTCGGTGGTCGATAACGTGCCGTTGGTGGCTGCGGCCATAGGCATGTATCCGTTGGCCGATGCCGTGTCGGTGAGTGCGGCGGTCGACCCCGAGTATATGTCGGCATTCATGCCCGACGGCATATTCTGGCAGCTTATGGCCTATTGCGCCGGTGTGGGCGGCAGCATACTCATCATAGGCTCGGTGTCGGGCGTGGTGATAATGGGCATCGAGCGCATAAGCTTCGGCTGGTATCTTAAAAATGTGTCGTACATGGCGTTGATAGGCTATCTTGCCGGCATAGGTGTGTTCATGCTCGAACAGTTGGCAATGGGTAGGTTGTGATAAAAAAGGGTCTGATGAAAAGGAGATTTGAGATTAAGAATAAAAAGAGATTTCTTATTGTTTTCTGGAGCATTCTCGTTTTGCCCATCATAGGGGCGGTGGTGCTGTTTGCCCTTATAGCAAACGGTCACTTCGGCACGTTGCCCACCTTTGAAGAGCTGGAGAATCCACGCAGCAACCTGGCTACCGACATAATATCTGAGGACGGCCAGCTGCTGGGCAGCCTGTTTGTCGAGAACCGTTCGTTTGTCGACTATGACGACCTGTCTCCCTATCTGGTGGCGGCGCTGATATCTACCGAGGATGCCCGTTTTTACCGTCACTCGGGGGTGGACATACCCAGCCTTTTCCGCGTGGCTTTCAGGACCCTGCTACTGGCGCAGAACCAGGGCGGCGGCTCCACCATATCGCAGCAGCTGGCCAAGAACCTCTATCCGCGCGACACCACCCGTTACGACTCTAACATAAGCCGCCACTCGGCCCTTGTCATTGCCAAGCTCAAAGAGTGGATAACGGCCGTGATGCTCGAACACAACTACACCAAAGAGGAGATAATAGTGATGTATCTCAACGTGGTGGAGTATGGCAGCAACGCATACGGCATAAAGTCGGCCTCGCAGACCTTTTTCGGAAAGACGCCGCGCGAGCTTACCATAGAAGAGGCGGCCATGCTTGTGGGCGTGGTCAACGCACCCACCCGCTTCAGTCCCGTGCGCAACTACAAAAATGCCTTCAAGAGGCGTAACACGGTGCTTTCGCGCATGGAGCAGCACGGGTTCATATCAAAGAAAGAGCTTGACTCGTTAAAGCGCATAAAGATAAACCTCACCTATCAGCCCATATCGCACGATGTGGGCGTGGCCACCTATTTCCGCACCATGCTGCGCCTTTACATGACGGCCACCGAGCCCAAGAAGACCCCGTTCATAACGGTGTGGGACTATAAGCAGCTTGTCAAGCAGTGGAACGAAGACCCCCTGTACGGATGGTGCAACAAAAACAAAAAGGCCGACGGAACACCTTATAATATATATAAGGACGGCCTTAAGATATATACCACCATCAACTACAAGATGCAGAAATATGCCGAAGAGGCTGTCATTGAGAACATGAAAAACAATGTGCAGCCCAACTTCGACGCTCAGGCCAAGGCCAACCACAGCATATTTGTAGGGCTTACCCCTGAAGAGGAGGCCGACATAATCAAACGCGCCATAAAGCAGACCGACCGTTACCGCCGTCTGCGCAACAGCGGCGCCAGCGAGGCGGCTATAACCAAAAACTTCAACACGCCGGTAGACATGACCGTCTTTACCTATGACAACCGTAACGGTCGCGACACTGTCATGACTCCGCGCGATTCGATATTGTACAGCAAGCGCTTCCTGCGTTCGGGCCTTGTGGCCATAGAGCCGTCGTCGGGTTATCTCAAGGCCTATGTCGGCGGGGTCAACTATCGCTATTTCATGTACGACATGGCTTCGCAGGGACGGCGTCAGGCAGGCTCTACGTTCAAGCCCTATGTCTATACCTTCGCCATAGACCAGGTGGGCCTGACGCCTTGTTCGCCGGTGCCCAACTCGCCCGTCAACATAGAGGGGTGGAGTCCCAAGGAGGCGGGTCCTGTGCCTCAGGAGGGCGAGCTGCGTCCTTTGTGGTGGGGTATGGCCCTGAGCCGCAACAACTTCTCGGCATGGATAATGCAGCAGGCGGGTCAGCCTGCCGCCGTGGCCGACTTCATACACAAGTTAGGCATCAAGAGTTACATCAACCCTACGCCGTCGTTATGTCTGGGTACGGCCGACGTGTCGCTTCTGGAGATGACGGGGGCATATACCGACTTTGTCAACATGGGCGTGCACATAGAGCCTATATTCGTCACCCGCATAGAAGACCGCCACGGCAACATTCTGGCTACCTTTGCTCCTCAGAGCCATGATGCCATATCGCAGCAGAGCGCCTTCAATATGCTTGAGCTGTTGCAGAATGTGGTCAACAGAGGTACTGCCATAAGGCTTAGGCGCGTCTATCAGTTTGCCGGCGAGATGGGCGGCAAGACGGGTACCACCAACAACAACTCAGACGCCTGGTTCATGGGGGTTACACCCAAGATAGTGGCCGGCGTATGGGTGGGCGGCGAAGACCGTAGCATACACCCCGAGTCACGCGGCGAGGGTAGTGTCATGGCGCTGCCTGCATATGCCCTATTCATGCAGAAGATATATAAAGACACCTCTTTGGGTATAAGCGAGAGCGACACCTTTGTAAAGCCGGTTGGCGTGCAGCGTCACGACTGTCCGGGGCTGCTCGAAGAGGCGCCCGAGTTTATTGACGAGGTTGACGTAGACCGCACCAAGAACGACAGCGACGGCTTCTTCGACATGTAAGGAGTCGCAGATGGGGCGCATAGTGGGGCAGAGAGGTCACGGAGGGGGTGCAGAGTGGGCGCAGTGTGGTCAGAGGGAGCATGGATTCCTTTTTGAGATGGGAGAGTTAAAAAAGTGGGGGGATGGTGATATGGTAAAACAAATAAAAAAGAGATAGATGAGAGTTGCAATTGTTGGAGCGAGCGGTGCCGTGGGGCAGGAGTTCCTCCGAGTGTTGGAAGAGCATGGGTTTCCTGTTACGGAGCTTGTATTGTTCGGTTCCGAGAGGAGCGAGGGTCGCTCGTACATGTTTGGCGGCAAAGAGTACACAGTGCGTCGCTTGTGCCATAATGATGATTTTAAGGGCATAGACGTGGCCTTCGTGTCGGCGGGAGGCTCTACCTCCGTTGAGTTTGCCGACACCATAACCAAGCACGGCACCATAATGATAGACAACTCGAGCGCTTTCCGCATGGATCCCGCCGTGCCGTTGGTGGTGCCCGAGGTCAATCCCGAAGATGCGCTTGACACGCCGCGCCGCATAATAGCCAATCCCAACTGCACCACCATACAGATGGTTGTGGCCCTTAAGGCCATAGAGGGCCTCTCGCACATAAAACGTGTGCATGTGGCCACCTATCAGGCTGCCAGCGGAGCGGGCGCGCAGGCCATGGCCGAGCTGGAAAACCAGCATCGTCAGATAACACAGGGCGAGACTCCCACTGTCGAGAAGTTTGCCCATCAGCTGGCCTACAACCTCATACCCCACGTCGATGTATTCACCGACAACGGCTACACCAAAGAGGAGATGAAGATGTATCACGAGACACGCAAGATAATGCACTCTGATATAGAGGTGAGCGCCACATGCGTGCGTGTGCCGGTCATGCGCGCCCATTCGGAGTCTGTGTGGGTCGAGACCGAGAAGCCTGTGAGCGTGAGCGCGGCGCGTGAGGCCTTCGCTGCCGGCAAGGGCATTGTGGTTGTCGACGACCCCGGAACAGGGCAATATCCCATGCCGCTGCATGTTGCGGGCAAAGAGCCTGTATATGTGGGACGCATACGCGCAGACATATCCAATCCCAACGGGTTGACCTTCTGGTGCGTCGGCGACCAGATCAAGAAGGGTGCCGCCCTCAATGCGGTGCAGATTGCCGAGCTGCTGATAGAGCGCGGCGTGCTTAAGGCCTGACCGCTTCGACACGGGGTGCAATAAAATGGGGGTGTACAAAAAGGAAGGGCAAAAAACTGCAAAAGGGGGCAAGCGGCATGATAATAAAAAGGGGGGGTGGCAAAAGGGGCGTATGCCCGCTTTTCATAGCGGTATGGCG
>JAIECQ010000122.1 GCA_029068395.1 Rikenellaceae bacterium | reverse complement strand
GAAAATTCCAGTGCCGGGAATGTTGATTATACAATAATCAAACGAAACGCTCCTAATTATGTCAGAGTCTACACAGCGCAGCGTTTAACCCGTGATGATGTTCTAACTGTCTATAACCAGTTGAAAGACACTTACCAAATTATTCAGTTCAGCACATCAAGCAATCCTGATGACGATGAATATATGGCAATTCAGTATGGTAGTGTATATGAACACGATAAAAACAAAATCACAAAATTGGCTGAATACTGATTTTTATGCGATTTTATTTTGCACTGTCATTTTCTTGTAGTAAATTTGCGGTGCTGTAAAACCATAGCAGTTTGCCTGCTGCCGTGAGCGCGGTCTTAGACGCTCGACATAACTTCGGGCATTTTTTATGCCCTCTTTGTTCGGGACATTCGTGCCCCTTACAAGACATAAGTAGCCCTCTACGGCTACCATTCCGAAAACTTAATATCGCCCTCCGGGGTAGGCATTATGGTTTTACAGCAACGGAATGGTAGCCGTTTTTTAGTCTGCCAATGCTGTAAAACCATAATGCCAAGCGTTATGCAACAATCCATTCTTTTCAAGGTTCCGGGCAAACCATCAAGCTCGCCCCTCGTAATCCTAACAGGCCCTACTATCAGCGCCCGGTATTCCACCCCTATCACTGCCCGCCTCTCCCGCACCCTCTCGATGGCATGGGAATCGGTGAGGTGCGCTTGTACCCCGTCCCGCCTCGTCACCGGTATATGCGTCCTATGCGCCATTTCGGCAATATTCGCCGGAATGCACACGGCAGCCACCGGATCTGACAACTCACGGATTCTTCTTGCCGTCATTACACTCATAGGGCTACCCCTGTCCATAATCGGAGCATTCATATCCTCTGCCGGGAAAGGAGGTGACAAATGATTGGATTTACAGATGACCTGCTGTTCGCGGTTACAAGCCATATCGTTGAGAACTGGGAGCGCTTGGACGGCAATGTCGCCTATTTCGCAAATCGCGTCCGTAAATCCGGCCTCACAACAGCCGATCTCGACAACTATCTCGTCGAGCGTGGCAAAGTATGCCCGGTCTGCGTCACTACCGTATTCAACTACATCCTACACCCTGTCGATAGCGAGGAAGGAGGTCAGGCATGAAATACTTTGTTACGGTCAACACACTCCAGTCCACCACTAAGCTCGGACGATTACTCGCCGATTCGGTTTTTCGTCGTTATAATAACGCTCTTGTCCATTACGGCGAAGCATCCCGGATTCCGCAGTATCTGACAGAGGAAATGAAATCCCTCTGCACGGAAAACAAGCGTCTGAAGCCGATGACCGTCCGTACATCCGGATTTACCGCCGGCAAGCTCAACATGGGAGCTTCATCGCAGATATATGTTGTCACCGAAGCAGGAGCAAAGGCATTCACCGACAATCGGCCATTCACCATCCATCTCACCCCGGTAATGAAGGACTACACGATAGGGAAAGGAGGAGAGCTATGAGCCGCACCACCCCCATGCCGGACATCACCATCGGCAAACGCACCCATTACACAGAGTCCGGAGAACCGGATTACGGGCAATATGAAATCGAAGTCACCAGCCACATTGAATGCAATGGAATTATCACCCTCGATTATGCCGGTGACTTGTTCAGACTCCGCAATGCCCTTGACAATTATATAGCCGAAAACAATTTACAGAATCCGTATCTATGAAGACAGAAGAAAATAACAAATCCCGGCAGGGTAAGAAATCAGCAGCTCCCCGCCCCAGATTCCTCGGCGTGATCGAAGGATTCATCAACACCCAATACCATCCGGCACGCGCCTATAATCCTGATGACCGTAAGCATTTCCGGATCATGACATCACAGGAAATAATCCTCGATCTGGCCGACATGGTCGACATGGAGCTCAATGACGTTGCCGACGCGATGATGTATCTCGGATATCGAACAATTATTTATGACTGCAAAGTCGGTTGGCTTCTTGAACGCCGGAGCGAATAAACATTTATATTTTCCACTAAATGAAAGCGGCACATCGTTTCACAACGGTGTGCCGCTTCGAGTTGTTGGAATGGGGAATTTGAATATTAACTGAAAATAACCTATTGAGATCTGAATTCTTTTTTTCAGCCCGGGGACACCGATCGAAGTCGGTATTCTTTTTTCAGCCCGGGGAAAACCCTATATATAATACGTCCCTGTGTATCACACAGACGTATAATATGCCTAACATATACACAAAGGTAAATATTCTCAAGTAGATTAACAAACATTCTGCAATCGAGTTAGTGACATCAGTTCCGATGAATCTCCGTCATCCCCCGTACCCCCAAAAGATGGGTTTTTGGGATGAGTGTGCGTCCGTGCGGATACGGCACAGTCGTACATCATGCAGTTTCCATGCGGAGGGGTGTGGGGAGGCGTACGGCTGCCACATATGACCGCATGCTTGCCCCATCGCATGCCTCCCTCCGCCTGTAAAGAACATTGGTCGTAACACATTGCAAACCAAATCCATGCAATAGCGCGATAAAACTCTAATAATTATTTTTTTCTCTCGCCTATTATAAGAGGAAAAAAGAGTACATTCGTGCAGATAGGCTGTTTATATTTGCAAATCAGCGGTTTAGGAGGCGCACGATTTTTGCACTTTTGCGCACGATTGCACCGTTGCACAAATCCCACTTTTTGAGGCACACTCTTACAGCACATTCCGCACAAAATCGTGCGCTCCTAAAGAGTTGATATATTGGCAAATACAAAGAACCGCACAATTGCACAGCAAAAAACAGCCTGACCGCTTAAGACAGACAGCTTTTTATTAATCTGTTTAAGAATGTAATTTTAACGATTGGTGGATTCTTCATAAATTTGCGTTCGTAAATCATCAACATTAACCTCAGAATCTTATCACATGTCTCAATTCTCCGTCTACATCAATCCACCCGAATATCTTGCTCAATGGCTTCGTCACGATTTCTGGGATTCAGAGTCGGGGAGAGTTGTGTTTCCACGTGGTTCAGCACCCCGCGCCGTCCTCGCCTCGTTGCTCCGCAAATCCCCGGGGCGCAGTCTACATGACTCAGCTGCATCATCTCTCCCTGTAGAGGTTCCGACATTCAAGGGTATAAATCCGGCCTCGTTCAATTATCTCTCTCCTACAGGGCAGTCAGCTCTGATCTCCGCCTGTAAAAAACTCTTTCAGGCCACACT
>JAIECQ010000121.1 GCA_029068395.1 Rikenellaceae bacterium | reverse complement strand
CTGACAGAGCACCATCCCGAAGAACCGGCTTTGCGGCATCGGCTGCTGGTCAAGCCCGTAGTCGTCCGCCGCAACGCATGGATCGGTGCGGGCGCGATGATACTGCCGGGCGTTACGATCGGCGAGAATGCCATCGTTGCCGCCGGAGCTGTCGTGACGAAAGAGGTGCCCGACAATACCGTTGTCGCGGGTGTTCCTGCAAAAATATTACGGAAAATCAAAGAATAAATCAATATGAAAATGCTTATATCATCCTTTCTCCTTATGTCGGGGCTGGCTCTTTCCACAGGAGCTTGCAGTCCGGCCGACAAGCCGATGAAAACCGAAGAACCGAGACCGGCCCCCGATCCGACACCCAACCCACAGCCTACAGGTGGTCGTGCCTTGGTGGTCTGGTTCTCTTGCACGAACACAACCAAAGGCGTTGCTGACCGGATTGTCGAGGCGACCAATGCGGCGACTTGGCGCATCGAACCCGAAGTGGCGTACACGTCCGAAGATTTGAACTACAACAATTCATCGTCCCGTGCCAACCGCGAGCAGAACGACCCGTCGGCACGCCCCGCCATCAAAGGCAAATGCGAGAACCTTGCCGACTATGATGTGGTTTTCCTCGGTTATCCCATCTGGTGGGGCAAAGCTCCGAAAGTCATTTTCACTTTCCTCGAAAGCCATGACCTCACGGGCAAGACCGTCGTTCCGTTCTGCACCTCGCACTCCAGCGGCATCGGTTCGAGCGATACCGACCTGCACCGTCTGGCGACCGGAGCCGAATGGAAACAGGGGCGGCGGTTCAGCGGCAACGAATCAGAAGAAACAATCAAAAACTGGATTGAAAGCATGAACCTGAATTTCAATAATGATACTAACGCAGGTGTATTCGACCTCTCGAAAGGGACTAACGGGAATGCCCCGACAGTGAAACTAAGCAACGGCTACGACATGCCGATTCTCGGGCTGGGAACCTACAGCCTGCACGACGATATCTGTGTCAATTCCGTAAAGGCTGCGCTTGCCGCCGGTTTCCGCAAATTCGATACGGCGTCCATTTACGGCAACGAGGAAGAAGTGGGACAAGGTATCCGCGAGTCGGGTGTGCCGCGCGAGGAAATATTCGTGGCGACCAAACTCTACCCCAACCAGTATGATAATCCTGAAGCCGCCATCGAGGAGTGTCTGCGTAAACTCGACATCGGCTATATCGACCTGATGCTGTTGCACCATCCGGGAACGAACGACGTGAAAGCATACAAGGCGATGGAAAAATATGTGGCGGCGGGCAAAATCCGTTCGATAGGCGTATCGTGCTACTATGTCAAGGAGATCAATGAATTTCTTCCGAAAGTGGACATCAAACCGGTATTGGTGCAGAACGAGGTGCATCCCTATTATCAGGACACGGAAGTAATGGAACATCTTCACGACCTCGGCATAGTCGTAGAGGCATGGTATCCGCTCGGCGGTCGCGGACATCAGAAAGAACTTTTGAGTGATCCCGTATTGTCTGAAATCGCCGCCGGACACGACAAATCGGTAGTGCAGGTGATTCTCAGATGGCACTTGCAGCGGGGTGTGGTCGCTATCCCCGGTTCGAGCAATCCCGACCATATCAAAGAGAACATCTCTGTTTTCGACTTCTCGCTGACCGATGACGAAATGGCTCGAATAGCCGCACTCGACCGCAACGAGAAACACGACTGGTATTGACCCGAACCATGCGGTTCGAAGAGCCGCGCGGACCGCTGCCCGGAGGCTGCGGCCGCTGAACATCGAATAACCATAAAACACCATGAAAACGAATCTCAGTTACGACCAGTATATTCCTACCCGCATTCTTTTCGGGGCGGGACAGTTGAACGACCTTCATGCGCAACCCATGCCGGGCACGCGGGCGTTGATTGTCATCTCTAACGGCAAATCCACACGCGCTAACGGCTATCTCGCCCGAACCGAAGAACAGTTACACCGCGCAGGCGTGCAGACCGAAGTGTTCGACGGCATCATGCCGAATCCGACAGTCGCCAACTCCGAGGCAGGAGCTGCGGCCGCACGTGCGTACAATGCCGATTTTCTCGTGGCATTAGGTGGCGGCAGCGTCATGGACTGCGCGAAAGCCATCGCCCTGCTGGCAACCAACGAGGGTGATTTGTGGGATTACGTGCCCATCGGCTCCGGCAAGGGGCTGCCGATAAAGAATCGTCCGCTGCCCATCGTCGCCATCACGACCACCGCCGGCACAGGCTCGGAAACGGACGGCTGCGGTGTCATTACCAAAGAGGATACGAACGAAAAGGCGTTTATCATGCACCCGTCGCTCTTTCCCGTCCTCGCCATTGTCGATCCGGAGCTGATGCTCTCCGTGCCTCCGCAGTTCACCGCTTTTCAGGGTTTCGACGCACTGTTCCACAGCGTGGAGGGATTCATAGCCGCCAGTGCCAACCTTGCCAGCGACATGAACGCACGCGAAGCTATCCGCAACATTGCCGAATACCTGCCGCGTGCCGTGAAAGACGGTGCCGATCTGGAAGCCCGCACCCGTGTGGCATTCGCCAACACGCTTTCCGGTGCGGTAATGACACTCACACTTCTGACCAGCCAGCACGGACTGGAACACGCACTTTCCGCCTATCATCCCAACCTGCCGCACGGTGCGGGACTGATAATGATTAGCAAGGCTTATTTCAGTTATTTCGTCCGCAATCACGGTTGCGACGACCGTTTCACCGAACTCGCCCGCCTGATGGGTATGCACGAAGCCACGCAGCCGGAAGATTTCATCACGGCTCTCGTTCGCTTGCAGGAGGCCTGCGGCGTGGCGGACCTGAAGATGTCCGACTACGGTATCACGCCCGACGAGTTCGAGACCTTCATGCGCAACACGCGCGAGGTGATGGGCGTCATGTTCACGGCCGACCGGGTGCAAATGACGGATGAAGACATAGTACGGATATTTGCCGAATCGTATAAATGATGGATAACCGAAAGCAGATGACACGCCGCGAAGCACTCAAAAAGATGGGTGCGGTAGCGGCAGGGATAGGTCTGGGCATCGGTGGCGTTCATGCCGCCGATGCACTGGGGTTGTCGGACAAAGAGAAATCTATGAAGGCATTGGCCATCAACGGCAGCGCACGGCGCGACGGCAATACGGCGGATATGCTGAATCTGGTGTTGGGCGAACTGGAAAAGGAAGGTTGCGAAACGGAACACATACAGTTGGCAGGACATACTATAAATCCCTGCAAAGCCTGTTTCGCTTGTGCAGGAAAGAAAAACTGCGTGTTCGGCAATGATATTTTTCAGGAGCTTTACAGAAAAATGACCGAAGCAGATGCCATCATCCTCGGATCTTCGACCTATTCCGCAGATGTTTCGTCAACACTCAAAGCAGTTATCGAGCGCGCCAGCGTGGTCAGCGACACCAATCCCGGTATGTTCCGGCACAAGATAGGCGGAGCGGTAGCCGTCGCCCGAAGAGCAGGAGCCATGAACGTCATCGACACCATCAACCGCTTCTTTCTCAACAAGGAAATGTACGTCGCGGGTTCCACCTACTGGAACATTGCCTACGGACGTCTGCCCGGCGAAGCCATGAAAGACGAGGAAGGTGTAGCTAATATGAAAAATCTCGGGCAGAATATCGCGTGGCGGCTGAAGCGGGTGAAATGATTAGCAAGCAACAGGTAAGCGAATCGGATAATTG
>JAIECQ010000120.1:2837-5014 GCA_029068395.1 Rikenellaceae bacterium | reverse complement strand
GCGTTGCGGCGGACGACTACGGGCTTGACCAGCAGCCGATGCCGCAAAGCCGGTTCTTCGGGATGGTGCTCTGTCAGAATCTTCGCTCCCGGTCCGACGAATACACCGTCTTCGAGCGTGATGCCGCCTTGGTCGAGGAACGTACAGCCGAAGTTAATGAACACCTCTTTACCCACACGGGTCGTTTTTCCGAAAGCCGTATAGAACGGCGGGAACATACGCACGGAGGCATCCAACGGCTGTCCCCAGATGCGTTCGAGCAGTGCCCGCACTTCATCGGGCGTATGATAGCCCGTGTTCAGTTCCCCGACGAGCCGCCGCGTATTCTCTATTTCTTCGCACAAACGGGGAAAGTCGGGGGCCGTTTCCGAAATACGCTTTCCGCTCCGCATTCTTTCTATAATATCGTTCATCGTTCCGTCCCCTTATTTTATCGTACTCATGTCGATTACATAGCGGAACTTCACTTTTCCGTCGGCCACGTTGCGCCAAGCCTTGTCTATCTCGGAAGCATCCGCCTTGATGATCTCCACTTCGGGATAGATGTCGTGTGCCACCGAATAGTCGAGCATCTCCTGCGTCTCTTTAATGCCGCCGATAAGCGAGCCGTACACCTTGCGCTGTGAAAGGAAAGCCATGTTGGCTATGTTGAGCGTCGATTTGTCGGGAAGCCCCACGATAGCCATTTCGCCGCCCGTTTTCAGCATGGCGACATATTGTATCGGCTCGTAGTTGGCAGGTATGGTGCTGATGATGAAATCGAACGTGTTGCGCAGTCCCTCCATCTCTTCGGGATTGTTCACATTCACGTAACGGGTCGCACCCATACGGGCGGCATCGGCACGCTTCTCCTCTGTGCGGTCGAACACGGTCACGTCGGCTCCCAAGTCCACTAAATACTGTACAGCCATGTGTCCCAGTCCGCCGTAACCGGCAACCGCCACCTTGTCGCCTTTTTTGACGTTGCTGAAACGAATGGGCGACCAAGTAGTCACACCTGCGCACAAAAGCGGGGCGACCCGTTTCAGATCGGCGTTTGCAGGTATCTTGATGGCAAAATTCTCGCTCACCACAATGTTATCCGAGTAGCCGCCCATCGCCATCTCGCCGTCGTGGTAGATGTCTTTGGAATTGTAAGTAAAGGTCGTGCCTTTTTCGCAGAACTGCTCTTTGTGCATCTCGCATGATGAGCAATGTCCGCAGGCATTGACCATGCAGCCGACACCGGCCAGATCGCCGACCTTGAATTTCGTGACGTTCCTGCCGACTTTTGCCACACGCCCGGCGATTTCGTGCCCCGGAATCATGGGATAAGCGGCGTGCAATCCCTGCTCCTGCTGTTCGTCCCAAGCGGCGTGCAGGTCGCTGTGGCAGATGCCGGCGTATAGAATTTCAATCTGGATGTCGTTGTCGCCGATGGCATGGCGGGTAAACTCGTAAGGATGGAAGGTGTCTTCGGCGGAGAACATGGCGAATCCCTTTGCGGGTACACGTTCGGTTTTGTTTTGTGCGACGGCAGAAGCGAAGAAAGCCAACGCCGTCAAGGTTGTAATTACTATACGTTTCATATTTGCTTGATTTTGAATTATTGTTTTTTGTACGATGCAAAATTAGGGCGTTCCGTCATGCGACACGATACCTCTCTTACGGACGGAAGTACCCCGATTACGGGTTTTATTGTAAGTGTTTCGATATGATAGTCAGCAAAGTACCCGGCTTACGGATAAAAGTACCCGAATTACGTGTTTTGTCGCGCGATGCTTTTATTATCGGGGGAAATGTATTTCCTTTGTATTGCGAATAAGAAATATAGGTTATTGAAAATATGGATCATACTGCGGAGATAGTAAAGGCTGACACCATCGAACAGTACAATCGATTTTTCGGATTCGAGACACGCCACCCGTTGGTCGGTATCGTGCATTTCGACGGCTCCGTGCCGCAACCGACACATCGGATGACGCTGGGATTTTATGCGCTGTTTCTCAAAAAGACGACCGGGTGCATCATCAACTACGGAAAGACTGTTTATGATTTCGACGATGAAACGGTCGTGAGTTTCGCTCCGGGACAGACGGTCGGCATCCACCGATTGGAGGACGGTCCCGCACCCGAAGCCATCGGTTTGTTGTTCCATCCTTATTTCATGAACCGTACTTCACTCGGACAGCGGATGA
>JAIECQ010000120.1:0-2827 GCA_029068395.1 Rikenellaceae bacterium | reverse complement strand
CGTTTTTTTCCTACGCATCCAACGAGGCGTTGCATCTTTCGACGGAGGAACGCATCATCCTGCAAGATTACATGGAGAAGATTGTCCGCGAGTTGCAGCATCCCATCGATAAATTTTCTAAGTCATTGATTATTTCCAACATCGAAGTGTTGCTTAACTATTGCATGCGTTTCTACGAGCGGCAGTTCATCACGCGTGAGGACATGAACCACGATGCGCTGACGCGTTTCGAGCGGCTGCTCGACGATTACCTCTATTCCGATGCGGCGGCGCGGGAAGGCATCCCGACCGTGAAATATTTCGCTGACAAGATTTGTCTCTCGCCCAATTATTTCGGGGATCTGGTGAAACGGGAAACGGGGAAGACAGCGCAGGAGTACATACAGTTGAAGATGATTGCCGTAGCCAAGGAGCGGATGCTCGACCCGGCCGGTACGATCAAGCGGATAGCCGAATCGCTGGGCTTCCAGCATCCGCAACACTTTGTTCGCTTCTTCAAACGGCAGGAAGGCTGCACGCCGAAAGAGTATAGAAATAGGATGGTGGCTTCATAAATCCCTGATGCAAATACGACACGAAATGTCATTTCGTGTCGTATTTGTGAAAGTATGTAGTTTGCCGGAATAAAATTTATTATGTTATTTTTGTATCCGAGTTATTTGAACGCATAGATAAAGCAGAGCGATTCTCAAATATTGCAATCTACTTATCCCTTCTTTCATGCGATTTTATTCTAAATCGTTTATGACCAGGTAAATATATTCGGGAAATCTCAGAGATACGATTAAGCGAGGGTAAAAGCAAACTTGTTTGGTTTGCCGAGCGTGAGTATCTTAAAACCGATAGGTTAAAGATACGAATAAGCGAGAGGTGGGCAAACACATCCGCCTCTTTGCACACTCCATTTGCGCAGAGTCGCAAAATTTGATTACTTTGCCCCGCAGACACAACGACGACACCATCATGAAAATAAGAGATATCACATACCCCTCCACACCCCTGTTCCTCGCTCCCATGGAGGATGTCACCGACCCCTCGTTCCGCATAGTGTGCAAAGATTTCGGCGCCGACATGGTTTACACCGAGTTCATATCGGCCGACGGACTGATACGCGACGGCGGCAAATCGGTGGACAAGCTCAACATATACGACAACGAACGCCCTGTCGGCATACAGATATACGGCAACCAGGTAGAGCCAATGGTAGAGGCCGCCTTACGGGCCGAGGCCGCAGGTCCCGACCTTATTGACATAAACTTCGGATGTCCCGTCAAGAAGATAGCTGGACGCGGAGCCGGCTCGGGAATGATGCGCAACGTGCCCCTGATGGTACAGATAACTCAAGCCGTGGTCAAGGCCGTGAAGCTGCCCGTGACCGTCAAGACACGTCTGGGGTGGGACCACGACACCATTAACATTGAAGAGGTAGCCCAGCGTCTGCAAGATGTAGGCATCGAAGCACTGACAATACACGGACGAACCCGCGCACAGATGTACTCCGGAGAGGCCGACTGGAGCCTTATAGGGGCCGTCAAGAACAATCCTCGAATAACAATACCCATAATAGGCAACGGCGACATCGACTCCCCCCAAAAGGCAAGACAGGCATTTGACCGATACGGCGTCGACGCCGTGATGATAGGCCGAGCAACATACGGACGCCCCTGGATATTTCACGAGATAAAACACTACCTACAGACAGGTGAGTTGATAGCCCAACCATCCGTGGCAGAACGCGTAGACCTGGCCAAACATCACCTCGAACGCTCCATAGCCTTCAAAGGCGAACGCGTCGGAATATTAGAAATGAGACGACACCTGAGCTGCTACTTCAAAGGCCTGCCATCATTTAAAGAAATGCGCCTCAAGCTCGTGACCACAACAGACTCCGCTACATTATACTCCCTGCTCGACCAGATAAAAGAACAATGGGGAAATACCGACATGTCAACACTAACACCAGAAAACATCCTGGCACGATAACAACGTAAACTGCCGGTGATGGTTTGCTGGCACTGCTGTTTTGTATTGCTGAAACTGCCTCCGGCGGCCCTTCCGGGGGAGGGGTCACGGACCCCGTTTTGATATTTTTGAGGACAAACTAAGCGGATAATTACAGCTATCCCATAAATGTGTTTCGACATACGTCTCACACATTTATGGGATAGCTGTTTTGGCCCTTGGGTTGGTGACTGGAAGAATCTCAACAGGAGCATGACCTCGACGGAAAGGGTGCGAAAACAAAACAGAAAACATAACAGCAGAGCGGCAAAGCACAATAGGGTAGTGCAGTAAGGCATGACAGCAGCGCCGCAAACACAAGTAGCACAGCCGCAACCACCGGCACAACGGAGAGCGGCGCGGAGCCTGCGGAGGGCACAGCGTGAAAGTGAAGAGCGACACTGCCGTGACTAATTCACTGTCATATAATTGCTGTGCGGGGCTGCGGCCCTCCGTGGGGAGAGCCTCCGGGCCGCTCGGGCTTCGTTCCTCAGCCCGGACACAAGGAATTTTTGCTTACGGCATACTTCGTAATGCCGGGCATGCAGCAAGCATAACAGCAGCGCGGCAACCATAAGCAGCACAGCAACCACCGGCACAGCGGAGAGCGCCCCGGGGCCTGCGGAGGGCACAGCATGGAAATGACGAGCATCACCGCCGTTACTAATTCACTGTCCTACATGTTATTCACCGATATGCGGCCCTCCGTTTGCGGAGGCTCCGGGCCGCTCGGGCTTCGTTCCTCAGCCCGGGCACAAGGAATTTTTGCTTACGGCATACTTCGTAATGCCGGTGATAAGGAATAGTGTGCGGTTTCGTTACACTC
>JAIECQ010000012.1 GCA_029068395.1 Rikenellaceae bacterium | reverse complement strand
GTATGCTGATAGCGGCCGCAACTGCCAATAAAAACAGGTTTGATGATTTTTTGCTTTGTAATTAAATAAACAAAGATTACCTTTGCACTTTGATCTGTTATGCTGCTAACGACAGGTGGCAAGAGGCGTGACAAATCAATTTTGCGAGCTTTTGTCTCTTGCGCCTAAGCCCGGCAATGCTGGGTTGTGCCGCGGTTTGGGTCCCTGAAAGGCAATGCAAACGGCTGAACCCGTAAGGAAATCCTATCCGGATGGCGCCGGAGCTAAAGTCCGCAACCTGAACGGTAACGAAACATAAAAACTAATATAATTCAGATTTCAGTATGTCGAAAGTTATTCATTTGAAGAAAGGTCTCGACATCAATCTTCAGGGAGTCGCAGAGAAAGTATTGATAGCTGCACCCCTTTCAGAGGAGTACGCGCTTACACCCGACGACTATATCGGTGTTGTGCCCAAGCTCCTTGTAAAGGTTGACGACGAGGTTAAGGCGGGCACACCGCTTTTCTTCGACAAGAAGCATCCGGAAATTCTCTTCACCTCACCTGTCAGCGGTGTCGTTACTGCGATTAATCGCGGAGAGAAACGCAAAATCATCAACATCGTGATACGCCCGTCGGCCGAACGCGATTATGAGGATTTCACAGCCCGCAAGCTCGAAGATCTCACCGGTGAGAGCCTTAAAGAGCTGATGCTCAAATCGGGTCTGTGGCCGTTCGTTATCCAGCGCCCCTATGGCGTCATAGCCGATCCGTCCGACACCCCCCGCGACATCTTCGTTTCCGGCTTCGATTCGTCGCCTCTTGCGCCCGATTTCGACTTCATACTGCAAAACACGGGCGATGATTTCGCTCTCGGCATCGAGGCTGTCAAAAAGCTCACTCCGGGCAAGGTTCACCTTGGTCTTAGCGACGAGTCGCACTCCAAAATCTTCGGCAAGCTTGAAGGTGTGGTCGAGATAGACACCTTCTCGGGTCCTCACCCGGCAGGCAATGTGGGTGTGCAGATACACCACGTTGCACCTGTTAATAAAGGAGATGTTGTGTGGACCATGGATGTGCATTCGCTCATCTTCCTGGGCCGCCTTCTGCGAACCGGGCGCCTCGACCTGTCCAAGGTCATCGCCCTCGCCGGCTCTTGCGTCAAAAAGCCGCGCTATTATCGCATCATCTCGGGTGCCCGCGTCGACACGCTGTTGAAAGACACCATCGAGACCGAAGAGGGTGTGACTCCTCGCGTGATAAGCGGCAATGTCCTCACCGGCAAGAAGATATCGCCCGACGGCTTTATCTCATATAACGCCAATATGATAAGCGTCATCCCCGAGGGCGACCGCTATGAGATGTTGGGCTGGATCGCCCCGCGCTTTGGCAAGTTCTCCATGTCGCACAGCTATTTCAGCTGGCTCATGCCGGGCAAGAGCTATAATCTCGACACCAACATGAACGGCGGGCAGCGTGCTTTCGTTGTCACGGGGCAGTACGAAAAGGTGCTTCCTATGGACATCTATCCGGTCTATCTGCTCAAAGCGATACTTGCCGGCGACATCGACAAGATGGAAAACCTCGGCATATAC
Organism: Rikenellaceae bacterium; assembly: GCA_029068395.1. GTDB lineage: Bacteria > Bacteroidota > Bacteroidia > Bacteroidales > Rikenellaceae > CASDZP01. Next base: position 7,574 of record JAIECQ010000012.1, on the reverse strand, counting down.
GAGGTCATCGAGGAAGACCTTGCCCTCTGCGAGTTTGTCTGCACCTCCAAGACCGATGTGCAGGCCATACTGCGTGGCGGCATCGACCAAATGATAAAAGAGCTTAACTAATTCATTAATTTTTTGATAATGTTACGAAAATATCTTGATAAGATTAAGCCGCAGTTTGAGAAAGGTGGTCGTTTTTCAAAGCTCCATTCGACTTTCGATGCGTTTGAAACCTTCCTTTACGTACCCAACACTGTGACTAAATCGGGCAGCCATATACGTGACGCAATCGAGCTTAAACGCACCATGTCGGTTGTTGTCATCGCGCTGCTTCCGGCCCTGCTGTTCGGCATGTACAATGTCGGGCTTCAGCATTTTAGGGCCATAGGCCTGGGCGACAAAGCCGTGATGGAGTGCTTCGAGTTCGGTTTTCTTAAGGTCCTGCCCATCATCGTCGTCTCTTACGTCGTCGGTCTGGGCATAGAGTTCCTCTTCGCGCAGATACGCGGTCACGAGGTCAACGAGGGTTTCCTGGTTTCGGGTATGCTCATACCCCTTGTGATGCCTGTCGACGCTCCTCTGTGGATGGTGGGCGTCTCAACGGCCTTTGCCGTCATCATAGGCAAAGAGGTGTTCGGCGGTACCGGCATGAACGTGTTCAACCCCGCACTTATAGCCCGCGCCTTCATGTTCTTCGCCTACACGCCCTATATCTCGGGCGATAAGGTCTGGATCGCCGGCATGAGCGAAGGTTACACCCTCGACGGATACTCAGGCGCCACACCCCTTACCGAAATCGCCGGCTCCATGGCCGAGAAGTCGTCATCACTCGGTGTCACCAGCACCGTTCACGACTGGCTCATAGGCACCATCCCCGGCTCTATCGGCGAGACGTCGTTCATCGCCATCATGATAGGTGCTCTCATACTGCTGTTCACCGGCATCGCCTCATGGCGCATCATGTTGTCGGTCTTTGCCGGCGGTTACCTTATGGGCTTGCTTTTCAACGCCATAGGCCTTAATCCCTACATGGATATGCCCGCCTATTATCACCTTCTGTTGGGTGGTTTCGCTTTCGGAGCCGTCTTTATGGCCACCGACCCCGTCACAGGCTCGCAGACCAACACCGGTAAGTTCATATACGGCCTTATGATCGGTGCCTTTGCCGTTCTCATACGCGTTGTCAACCCGGGTTACCCCGAGGGCATGATGCTCTCGATACTCTTCATGAACGCCATGGCGCCTCTTATCGACCACTATGTGGTGGCGGCCAACATACGCCGCAGAAACCGTCGTATAAACGCAACCAAATAATGAGGAAATCATGAAACAGACCAATACCTATATTATAGTATATTCGATCGTTCTTGTGGTGGTCGTTGCCGTGGTGCTCTCCTTGGTGACACTTTGGCTCACGCCCCGTCAGCAAAGTAACGTGGAGGCCGAAAAGATGAGCGACATACTCGGCTCGGTCGGCCTTTACGATGCACAGAAAGCGTCGGAGTCAGGCGACAAGAACGGCTACATAAAAGAGCTTTACGCCAAATACATCATCGAAAGCTTCCTTGTCGACAGCAAAGGCAATAAAATAGCAGGCTCAGAGAAAGAGGCCTTCCAGGCGCTCAACAACCTTAAGGCCGAGTTTGCCAAGCCCGAAGAAGAGCGTCGTCTTCCCGTTTTCGTAAGCAGGAACGATTCGGGACAGGTCAACTACATCTTCCCTGTCTACGGAGCCGGTCTCTGGGGTCCCATCTGGGGCTATATCTCACTGGCGCCCAACCTCGACACTGTCGACGGAGCGGTCTTCGGCCACAAGGGAGAGACCCCCGGCCTTGGCGCCGAGATAGCCAACCCTCCCTTCCAGAGGCAGTTCGTAGGCAAGCGACTCTTCTATGACGGCTCTTTCGTGGGCATCTCTGTAAGCAAAGGAGTAGGCTCGTCTGCCGGCAACTCACACGCTGTCGACGCTGTTTCAGGTGGCACCATCACCTCACGCGGAGTTCAGTCCATGATAAAAGATTGCCTTGGCGATTATGAGCCGTTCCTTGTAAAATACGGCGTTAAGCACTAAAAATCAAAACCATGAGTAATAAAGATAAAGAGCCGTTGTTCTCGGCCAAGAATATGAAGTTGCTCACCGGTCCGTTCGGTTCGGGCAACCCTATCACGGTTCAGATACTAGGTATCTGCTCTGCTCTGGCTGTCACCGCCAAGCTCCAGCCCGCTTTGGTCATGGCGCTTTCGGTTACGGTCGTAACAGCCTTCTCAAACCTTATTCTCTCTCTTATGCGCAACACGATACCCTCACGCATACGCATCATCGTGCAGCTGGTTGTCGTAGCGGCGCTTGTGATACTTGTCGATCAGGTGCTTAAAGCCTTTGTCTATGACGTCAGCAAGCAGTTGTCCGTCTTTGTGGGCCTTATCATCACCAACTGTATAGTCATGGGTCGCATCGAGGCGTTCGCCCTCGGCAACAAACCGTGGCCGGCCTTCCTCGACGGTATAGGCAACGGCCTGGGTTACGGCATGATACTGGTGATACTGGGGTTCTTCCGCGAGCTTCTCGGGGCGGGCACCCTGTGGGGTTACCGCGTCATACCCGAAAGTTTTTACGCCCACGGTTATTCCAACAACGGCCTTATGCTGTTGCCTCCCATGGCGCTTATCTGCGTTGGAGTGATAATATGGATACACCGCTCGCGCAATAAAACCCTCTGCGAATAATAGAAGAGAAAGATTATGGAAAACATACTCAGTATTTTTGTCAAGTCGATCTTTATCGACAACATGGTCTTCGCCTTCTTCTTCGGCATGTGTTCTTACATCGCCGTGTCGAAGAGCGTCAAGACCGCCATGGGGCTCGGTTTGGCTGTCACGTTCGTGATGGTTGTAACGGTGCCCGTAAACTACATACTCAACAAATACGTGCTTTCGGCAGGAGCCCTTTCATGGCTTGGTGAGCGTTACGCGTCCATCGACCTCAGCTTTCTGAGCCTTATCGTCTTCATTGCGGTTGTGGCCTCTATCGTTCAGATTGTCGAGATGGTGGTCGAGAAGTACGCCCCTGCCCTTTACAGCCAGTTGGGTATCTTCCTCCCGCTTATCGCCGTCAACTGCGCCATCTTGGGCGGCTCGCTCTTCATGCAAGAGCGCGACTATCTCAATGTCGGCGAGGCGTCTGCTTTCGCGTTGGGTTCGGGTATAGGGTGGTGGCTGGCCATCGTGGCCATGGCAGCCATCCGCGAGAAGATTACCTACTCGCACGTGCCGGCTCCACTGCGCGGTGCGGGCATCACCTTCATACTGACAGGTCTTATGGGCTTGGCCTTCATGTCTTTCATGGGCATACAGCTCTAAAGTTAAACCGCTAATAATCAAAAAGAAATGGACTATAGTTCTATAATAATTTCGGTCATAGCCTTTCTTGTCGTCATACTGGTGCTTGTTGCGCTTCTTCTTTTCGCCAAAAAGAAGCTGATGCCCACCGGCAGCGTCACTATCTCCATCAATGACGGACAGAAAGAGCTTACGTGCCAGCCTGGCAACTCGCTTCTCTCAACCCTTGCCGACAACCAGATATTCCTGCCGTCAGCCTGCGGTGGTGGCGGTTCTTGCGGCATGTGCCGTTGTCAGGTTCTCGAAGGCGGCGGCGACATCCTGCCCACCGAGGTAGGCTTCTTCACCCGTAAGCAGCAGAAAGACAAATGGCGTCTCGGTTGCCAGGTCAAGGTCAAGGAAAACCTTAAGATCAGAGTCCCCGAGTCTGTGCTCGGCGTCAGAAAATGGGAGTGCGAGGTTGTCTCTAACCGCAACATATCGACATTCCTCAAAGAGTTCGTCGTCAAGCTCCCCGAGGGCGAAAACCTCAAGTTCCAGAGCGGCGGATATATCCAGATAGACATACCCAAGTACGACCTTATCAAGTTCTCGGACATGGATATCGACGAGCGTTACCGTGCCGACTGGGACAAGATGAAGATGTGGGACCTCACCACGACCAATCCGGAGTCCACCTTCCGCGCCTATTCTATGGCCAACCACCCGGCCGAGGGCAACATCATCATGCTCAACATCCGCATCGCCACCCCTCCGTTCGACAGGGCTACCGGTGCTTTCATGAATGTCAACCCGGGTATCTGCTCGTCATATATCTTCTCGCGCAAGCCAGGCGACAAGGTTACCATCTCAGGCCCTTACGGCGAGTTCTTCCTGCCCGCCGACCTGCCTGACGACCAGGAGCTTATCTTCATCGGCGGTGGTGCCGGCATGGCTCCCATGCGCAGCCATATAATGCACCTTTTCAAGACCGAGAAGACCAAACGCCCCGTCTCGTTCTGGTACGGAGCCCGCGCCCTCAAAGAGGCCCCCTATCTGGAGGAGTTCTCGCAGATAGAGAAAGACTTCCCCAACTTCAGTTTCCACTTGGCGCTCGACCGTCCCGACCCCGAGGCCGACGCGGCAGGCGTGCCCTATAAGGTTGGATTCGTGCACAACGTGCTTTACGAAAATTACCTCAAACAACACGAAGACCCCGAAGGCTGCCTCTATCTGATGTGCGGTCCCCCCATGATGATATCGTCTGTGGTGGGCATGCTCGACAGTCTCGGCGTACCGCCCGAAAATATCCTTTACGACAACTTCGGGTCATAACGACACCGCTGAAAATACCGGGATAAAATAATATCCCGGTATTTTTTTGTGCCGACTCTTACGTGCATATTCCGCCGCCCATGCAACACATCACCCCGGACAGCCTCGCAAACAATTATTTTCTTGCGAATAAATTGCATGAATTATAAAAAAAGCGTTATCTTTGTCCCCGCAACAGGAGGCCCGAATGGTGGAATTGGTAGACACGCCGGACTTAAAATCCTGTGACCCTTTTCGGTCGTGCGGGTTCAAGTCCCGCTTCGGGTACTTTCATACAACCATCTGAACGTCATTCGTTTAGGTGGTTGTTTTTTGCTTCTGTGTGCAATGCTGACGCTTTGACAATGCTTTTCGTTACGCCTAAGAGATAGGGCAGTGGCGCATCAACTGGGGCCCGCTGCCGCAGTAAATAAAACTTTGGTTTGTTTGTGCGCCCGACATTTCGTATCTTTGCATAAACCAAATAACACAAACGATGAAAAAGGTAATAAGCTCACCGTCAGCACCTAAGGCTGTCGGACCTTACAGCCAGGCGATAGAGGCCGGCGGCACTCTTTATATCTCGGGCCAGCTGCCCATCAACCCCGAAAACGGACAAATGCCCCAGACCATCGAGGAGCAGACGGCACAGTCACTCAAAAACATAGAGGCTATACTCACCGAGGCCGGCTATAGCTTCGATAACGTTGTCAAAACCACTGTGTTGCTCGACAACATCGGCGATTTTGCCGCCATGAACGGCGTTTACGCCCAGACGTTCACCAAAGATATGCCCGCCCGCGTATGCTATGAGGTGGCCAAGCTTCCCATGGGCGCACTCGTCGAGATAGAGACCATCGCTGTAAAATAGTGGTGCCATCATCATGTCAAGAGGCTGTCTAACAAGTTTTTAAGCGCTACGAATAAAAAGGCCTGACAAACTTGTTAGACAGCCCTTGTTGTTATGCCTGCCTCTCGGAAACGACACCCCACATAATACCCCCACGGAACATCACGGAAGCACCTCTGCGAAATATTCGCAAAACATCACGTATCCCCCGTGAAACACCCCGGTAAAAATTACATAGCCTCGCGCCGAGCATCACCTGTAACCCAGAGTAAAACACCCTGCCCATGAAAATCCTGCTTGTCACCCCACCTTTCGTGCAGCTCAACACTCCCTATCCCGCCACCACGATGCTCAAAGCCTATTTGAGCCTGATGGGTCACGATGTCATGCAGAGCGACCTCTCCATAGAGCTTGCCGAACGTATCTTCTGCCGCGATTTCATGGAGCAAGTCTTCACAGCAGCCTTCAACCGCGACCGCCTGTCGTTCCGCGCCCAGACCGTCGCCTCGCAGAAACATCGCTATCTCGGCACCATCGACGCCGTCTGGAGCTTCCTTCGCGGACATGACGACACGCTCGCCACCCTTATGGCCACCTCTGACTACCTGCCCCGCGGCAGCCGCTTCAAAAAGGTCGACGATGACGCTCTTGAATGGGCGTTCGGCACCTGCGGACTCGGCGACAGAGCGCGTCATATCGCCACCTTATATATAGAAGACCTCTGCGACCTGATCTCAGAGGTTGTCTCTTCCGACTTCTCGTTAGTGCGTTACGGCGAGCAGCTGGCCCTCTCGGCCTCCACCTTCGACAAGATATACGACAGGCTTCAAGGCCCCCGCAATATCATCGACAGCCTTATGTGCGCCCTGCTGGCCGATAAAATAGCCGCTTTCCATCCCGATATGGTAGGCTTTACGGTACCGTTCCCCGGGACCCTCACCTCGGCCCTCATGCTCTCGCAAGAGGCAGGACGGTTAGGGGTGCGACACAGGGTCATTGGCGGCGGATATGTCAACACCGAGCTTCGCAGCCTAAGCGACAGCCGCATCTTCGACTTTGTCGACTACCTCACCTTTGACGACGGCGAGCTTCCCCTTGCCCGCCTCTGCGACTTCGTTAGCGGCGATATCTGCAACGACGACCTTGTACGCACAATATACCGCCGCCCCGACGGGACCATTGCCCCCATGCTCAACTGCGACTCCAACATACCGTTCGGCGAGATTCCACCTCCCGACTTCAGCGACTTCGACCGAGGACGCTATGTCTCGTTCGTCGAGCTTACCAACCCCATGCACAAACTGTGGAGCGACGGACACTGGAACAAGATGACCGTCGCCCACGGATGCTACCACCGCCGCTGCGCCTTCTGCGACACCTCGCTCGACTATATCGCCCGTTACGACGCCCCCACTGCCGACACCGTCGTCTCCCGCATCGAACACATCATATCGCAGACGGGCATACGCGGCTTTCACTTCACCGACGAGGCCCTGCCCCCCGCCCTTCTGGCCAAGGTGTGCCGCCTTATCGTCGACAGAGGCATTGCCATGACCTTCTGGGGCAATATACGCTTCGAGTCGGCATACACGCCCGAGTTATGCTCTCTTATGAAAGAGGCAGGATGTGTAGCCGTCTCTGGAGGCATGGAGGTTGCCCATCGCCGTCTTCTTGCGCTCATGGGCAAGGGCATAACGGTTGATGGCGCCCGAGAGTGCGCCGCCAACCTGGCCGACGCCGGCATCATGGTCCACGCCTATCTGATGTATGGCTTCCCTACCCAAACCATCGAGGAGTGCGCCCAGTCGCTCGATGTCGTACGTTCTATGTTCTCTGAGGGAGTGCTACAGTCGGCCTTCTGGCACCGCTTCGCCATGACCGTCCACAGCCCCGCCGGACTCGACCCCGCCAAGTACGGATGCCGCCTGCTTGACAATACCCTCCACCCGTTCGCTAACAACGCCGTAGAGTACACCTCTTGCGACACTGCCGACTGGGACGCCGTTGGGAAAGGACTCGCCAGCGCCACCTATAACTACATGCTGGGCCTCGGTTACGACCTGCCCATACGCAACTGGCTGCCCATGATACCACACGCCAAATC
>JAIECQ010000119.1 GCA_029068395.1 Rikenellaceae bacterium | reverse complement strand
CCTGTTGCCATAGACATACCCGTACGTCTTACCGGCGTCTCTGAGGGTGTGCGTCAGGGCGGTAAGATGATGCTCTCTAAACGCAAACTCAAAGTTTCGGGCATGCTCGACAAACTGACCGACACTCTCGATATAGACGTTACCAACCTTCAGCTCGGTAAATCTATCTTCGTAAGCGATGTCAAATTTGACGGTCTTACCATTCTCACCCCCGCAACCACTGCTATATGTGCTGTCAAGATGACTCGTGCGGCTCGCGGTGCGGCTGCGGCGGCTGAAAAATAATCAACCGTATAGCGATAAATGAAATATCTGATTGTTGGATTGGGCAACATCGGCAAAGAGTATGCCGATACCCGTCACAATATAGGTTTCAAGGTGTTGGACGCTCTTGCCGAGTCGTCCAACGCTCTTTTTAGTACCGACCGTTACGGCGATATCGCCCAGGTGCATCACAAGGGCCGCACCCTGCTGCTGCTGAAACCATCTACCTATATGAACCTCAGCGGTAAGGCCGTAGCTTACTGGATGCAGAAAGAGAAGATAGAGCCTGACCGCATATTCGTTGTGGTTGATGACATAGCCATACCTTTCGGCACAATACGCATACGCGCCAAAGGTAGCGACGGCGGACACAACGGACTCAAAAACATAAACGAGCTGTTGGGACATTGCACCTATCCCCGTCTGCGTTTCGGCATAGGAGGCAACTTTCCCAAAGGCATGCAGATAGAGTATGTGCTCGGCAAGTGGACCGACGAAGAGGCTGCCGCCATGCCGGAAAGAATAACGCAGGCCTGTCAGGCTATCATGTCGTTTGCCACGATAGGGCTTGAACGAACGATGAATCTGTTTAACAAGAAATAGTCATGGACGATCAGAGGAGTGTCCGCATAGACAAGTGGTTGTGGGCTATACGTGTGTATAAGACGAGGAGTCTGGCCGCCGAGGCTGTCAAAAGCAATAAGATAACCGTCAACGGCATAGGATGTAAGCCGTCGCGCGAGGTTAAGGCTGGCGATGTGGTGACCGTGAGAAAGGCCCCCGTCGTATATGCCTTTCGTGTGTTGGCCCCTCTCGCTTCACGCGTGGGCGCCAAAGATGTGGCTCTTTACGCCGAGAACATAACCCCCGAAGAGGAGCTGATGAAGCTGTCGGTGAAGCTGATGCCCACACTTGCTCGCGATCGTGGCACGGGACGTCCAACCAAGAAAGAACGTCGAGAGATAGACTCGCTTATGGATGAGTTTTTCGATGACGATGACGAACAACTACTCTGAGTCAAACCGTAAAAATATCACAACATGTTCATAGCCCGTCAGATACGTAAAGAGAATATTGCCGAGTACATACTTTACATTTGGCAGATAGAAGACCTGATACGCGCATGTCGGTTTGATGCCGGTCAGATATACGCCACTCTGCTCGAAAACAACACCACCATTGACGACGCGCAGAAGAGCGAAGCGCTGAACTGGTACACCGATCTTGCCACTCTCATGTGCGAAGAGGGCAAACAGCAGATAGGGCACATAGATCACACGTTACATCTTATAAATGACCTCAACGACTTGCACCTCAGGTTGTTAAAGCTGCCTGTGGGTGAAGATTACCGTGCCGTCTTCACTCCCCTTGAAAAGGAGCTGCCCAAGATAAGAGGTTTTTTGACCTCGGGGGCAGAGATGAATGATATTGAGTTATGTTTCAGGGCGTTATACTCCGTGATGCTCTTGCGCATGAAGCATAGCGACAAAAAAGAACACATTGATGATGTAATGGAGCTGGTATCTCCACTGATAGCTCGTCTGGCTCTGATATACAGGCAGGTGGAAAAAGGCGAGATAGACCTCTACAAAGGAACCGAGCAATCATAGGGCACTGTCTCCGGTGATATGCCTTGCCGGCACTGCGGATAATGGTTTGCTGGCACTGCCGTTATTGATTTGCTGAAACTGCCTCCGGCGGCCCTTCCGGGGGAGGGGTCACGGACCCCGTTTTGATATGTTTGAGGAACAACTAAGCGGATAATTACGGATAATGCAATAAAGGCGTTTCGACTGTCGTCTCACACCTTTATCGCATTATCCGTTTTGGCCCTTGGGTTGAGTGCCTGAAGGATATTCAACATGGGGCAGGACTCTCGACGGAAAAACGCGGAAACAAAGCAGAAACAATAACAGCAGGGCGGCAAAGCGCAATAGGGTAGTGCCGCAAGGCATGATAGCATGGCGGCAATCATAAGCAGCACAGCCACAACCACCGGCACAACGGAGAGCGGCGCGGGGCCTGCGGAGGGCACAGCATGAAAACGAATAGCATCACTGCCGTGACTTATTCACCGCCATACATATTATTCACCGATATGCGGCCCTCCGTTTGCGGAGGCTCCGGGCCGCTCGGGCTTCGTTCCTCAGCCCGGACACAAGGAATTTTTGCTTACGGCATACTTCGTTATGCCGGTGATAAGGAATAGTATGCGGTTTCGTTTCACTCAGACCGC
>JAIECQ010000118.1 GCA_029068395.1 Rikenellaceae bacterium | reverse complement strand
CAAAAACAAAGCACTATCGCATTTATTTTGTCGTCTTTGCCTTTGATTGTCCTGTCGCGCTTACGCAAGCCCTCGGGTAAGAATCAAAGAACCAAAGAATTAATCATTGGCGGACACAACGCACGCTACGACCGTACTGCTTACTGCTGTAATACACGTCCAAACCGCTGCTAGCGAAGGTCAGTCTGTACGCGTCGTTAGAACCGATCGCAACTGACGACCAATAGCCTCCGCCCACACCCGCACTGCCCAGCGTACCGGACGAATCGTAGCCGCGCCAACCGACAGCGGGAAACTCCAGTTTCTTGGACGAGTCTGTTTTTAGTGTCAAGGTGATATAACCATAGTCTGATGATGTCCATCCTCCGCCGTTTGTGCGTGTGCAATTATCTATCAGATTCTGATACTCTGTATTGGTTGGCAGGCGGTAACCATCGGGGCAAGGGTGGGTATTCCAGTTGGTAGGATAATAGGAGGTGTTCCACGACCCGCTGGGGGTAGCACCTGATGCCGATGACCCCGTGGTGTACCACGCCACATTGATACCCCACTGATAGAATCTGCCGTGAGAGTCGGCGCGTGTACCGCTGCACTCAGAAGGCAGCTTAGTAGCGAAGGTAGCGCCGCCAGAGGCCTGCTTGGGGTTGGCGAGGTTGTGGGTCGTCCACTTAAGATCCCCCATCTCAACCTCATCAAATACCACCATATCTTTGACACAACGCACGCTAAAACCGCTCTGCTTATAGTACCAATCCACGTACAAATTACTGCTATTGAAGAGCAGTCTGTACGCGTTGGTAGAACCATACGCAACTGACGACCAATAGTAGCCGAGCACACCCGCGCTGCTCAACGTACCGGACGAGCCGTTATTGCGGTAACCGACAGCGGGAAACTCCAATTTCTTAGACGAGTCTGTCTTTAACGTCAAGGTAATATATCCGTAATCAGAAGAAGACCATCCACCGCCGTTTGTGCGTGTGCAATTATCTATCAGATTCTGAAACTCGGTATTGGTTGGCAGACGGTAACCATCGGGGCATGGGTGGGTATTCCAGTCAGCTGGATAAGTCGATGTGTTCCACGACCCGCTGGGAGTAGCGCCTGATGCTGATGAAGTTGTGGTGCTCCACGCCACGTTGATACCCCACTGATAGAATTTACCGTGAGACTCTGCACGCACGCCGCTAAGCTGTGAGGGCAGTTTGGTTGCGAAGGTAGCTCCGCCGTCAGCCTGCTTGGGGTTGGCGAGGTTCACCTGCATCCACTCGGTTCCAGCCATGGTAACGGTCTGGGTGGGGTCGATGTCGGGTATCACTTCACCTTTGACACAACGCACACTCTTAGCACTCTGCTTATCCCAGTAAGCCTGCGGATTCACCATACTGCTGGTGAAGTACAGATTGTGTGCGTATTTAGAATCATACGCAACTGACGACCAATAGCGCCCGATCTTACCTGCATCGCCCAACGAACTGGACGAGCTGCTCCGGTAACCGACAGCTGGAAACTCCAACTTCTTGGAACTATCTGTTTTTAGTGTCAAAGTGATATAACCATAGTCGGATGATGTCCATCCTCCATTATAATATGTAACAGTGCAATTATCTATCAGATTTTGGAACTCAGTATTGGTGGGAAGGCGCCATCCATCGGGACAAGGTTGGGTCTTCCAGTTGTCAGGACCAGTTGATGAATTCCACGACCCGCTCGGGGTGCCGTCATCTAACGACCCCGTACTATTCCATGCCACATTGATGCCCCACTGATAGAACTTACCGCGAGACATTGTGCGTGTACCCGTGCACTCCGACGGCAGCTTACCGGCGTAAGTGGCACCACCCGCCGCCTGCTTGGGGTTGGCAAGGTTGTATTGCATCCACTCGATGCCATCGACCATTTCTACAGGCTCGCCGAAATAGGTCTTCGAATCATTTTTTATACAACGTACACTCCGACCATAACTCTTGCTGTTATAGTTGTTACTCGCCGGACCAACGCTATTGCTATTGAAGTACAGGTGGTACGCTCTGTCAGGATTAGAATTATTCGCAACTGACGTCCAATATTCACCACTCGAACCTGGGAAGTATAACGTACCATCCGAACCGCGGTCACCGACAGCGGGAAACTCCAGCTTCTTGGAACTATCTGTTTTTAGTGTCAAGGTGACATAACCGTAATCGGTTGCAGACCATCCGCCTGCAAATTCTGAGGTGCAGATATAGACAAGGTCAGATAACTCCGTCTTGGTCGGAAGTCGGTAACCATCGGGGCATGGCTGGGTGTCCCAGTTAGACGCATTTGTTGAACTCCACGACCCGCTGGGGGTGCCGCCATCTAACGCCCCGGTGCTGTTCCACGCCACGTTTACACCCCACTGATAGAACTTGCCGTGTGACTCTGCGCGCACACCGCTAAGTTGTGACGGCAGTTTGGTTGCGAACGTTGCACCGCCGGCCGCTTGTTTCGGGTTGGCGAGGTTGACCTGCATCCACTCGGTGCCACCCATGTCAACGGTCTGGGTGGGGTCGATGTCGGGAACAATTTCGCCTTTGACACAACGCACGCTAAAACCGTTACGCTTACCCGGAGCACTCACGCTCAAACCGCTGCTACCGAAGTACAGTCTGTACGCGCTGTTAGAATCATACGCAACTGACGACCAATAGTCTCCGTTCGCACCCGCGTTGCTCAACGTACCGGACGAGTCGTCGTAGCGGAAACCGACAGCGGGAAACTCCAACTTCTTAGAAGTATCTGTTTTTAACGTCAATGTAATATATCCGTAATCAGAAGAAGACCATCCACCGCCGTTTGTGCGTGTGCAGTTATCTATCAGATTCTGAAACTCTGTATTGGTAGGCAGACGGTAACCGTCAGGACAAGGCTGGGTATTCCAGGTGCTGGGAGCGGTCGAACTCCATGACCCGCTCGGGGTGGCACCTGATGCTGCGTCGCCCGTGCTGTTCCACGCCACATTGATGCCCCACTGGTAGAATTTGCCATGAGACTCTGCACGCACGCCGCTAAGCTGTGAGGGCAGTTTGGTTGCGAAAGTGGCACCGCCGTCAGCCTGTTTGGGGTTGGCAAGATTCACCTGCATCCATTCGAGGTCGCCCATGGTAACGGTCTGGGTGGGGTCGATGTCGGGAACAGACTCTTTGACACAACGCGCGCTAAAACCACCTCGCTTATTGTTGTTGTCACTCACGGCCAAGCTACTGTTACTGAAGTA
>JAIECQ010000117.1 GCA_029068395.1 Rikenellaceae bacterium | reverse complement strand
ATTTATATTTGTGTCGTAATAGTAATTAATCTTACAAGCAAATAATATCCGCTAACTTTAAACGACACTCTCATGAAACGAACCACAACTGTCAATATCTCAGGCACGGCGTTCTGCATCGAAGAGGAGGCCTACTGTCAACTCAACGGTTACCTTATGGAGATAACCGAGCGTCTGTCAAACCAACCCGATGCCGCAGAGATAATAGAAGATATAGAATCACGAATAAGCGAACTTTTGCGCGAATATGGCGCCGGCACCATTAGAGTGGTCACCACCCCCATGATAGACAGAGTCAAATCGACCCTCGGCTCACCGGAAGTATTCGCCGATAACGACTACGACAAAAGCAGGGAGAACAAAAAGATGGAAAACAAAAAACTGTTTCGAGACACACGCCATAAAGTTCTTGGCGGTGTATGCAGCGGGCTGGGTCTCTATTTCAACATCGACCCCGTTATCATCCGCGTCGTCATGCTCATACTGGTCATCTGTTTCGGTACCGGCATATTCGCATACCTCATCATGTGGATAATAATGCCCCGTCCCAAGACAGAAGAAGACTTCAAGATAATGGGCAACATGAATAAGCAAGACTAAAACACAATCACTATGGCAACGACAAATAACCTATCAGACAACATCAAGGCACAGATGCGCAAAGGCATCCTCGAATATTGCATACTCTCCATACTATCGCGCACCGATGCTTATGCCTCAGAAATCATAGCAGAGCTTAAACAAAGCGAGATGATTGTTGTTGAGGGCACCCTCTACCCTCTTCTGACGCGACAGAAAAACGGCGGTCTGCTCGAATATCGGTGGGAAGAGTCTCCCCAAGGCCCTCCCCGCAAATATTACCGCATCACCCCCCACGGACGCGACATACTCAACCAACTCGACATAGCATGGAGCGAACTTGTCGAACAGATAAGCAAAATAAGAAGCAACTGCCAGCAAGAACAGCCACAAGAACAGTAAAACCATGAAAGAGACACTCAACATAAGCATAAGCGGCATATCGTTCATCGCAGAAAAAGATGCCTATGCCATTCTGAAAGACTATTTCGAACGACTCGAACTCGCCTGCAAATCAGACGGCGAAGAGGGGCGCGAGATTGCCGAAGACATAGAGGCCCGTGTAGCCGAATTGCTCCTCTCGCGACAAAAAGAGTTTAACGAACCCATAGACCTCAAAACCGCCGAATGGGTGGTCGAGCAGATGGGCGACATAGACGAAATATCATTCGGAGACAAAGAGAAAAGCAAAGAGAAAAACAGCCAATACACCTCTCCGATACCCAAACGCCTCTATCGTGTCAAAGAGGGGGCCCGTCTGGGCGGCATATTCAGCGGCCTGGGCATATACTTCAACATCGACACCAACCTAATGCGTCTGGGACTGATGCTCGTTATCCTGACGCTAATGCTGTTGGGCGGCTCATTCGCCAGCGGCGTCGGCATCATCATACTCACATACATCATAGCATGGATAGTGATACCGGTGGCCACCACACCACGCCAGAAGCTGGAGTTAGAAGGACGCCCCGTAACCACCGACTCCATAAGAGAGTCGTTCCGCAGCAGCCTCAACAACAACGATAAAGGCGACAAGACAGCCTCAGCCCTCACCGGCACACTATACATCATCAGCAAGGTGGTCAAATTCATCATCTATGCCGCCATCATATTAATATGTATGATCTTAGGGGTCTCCATCATAAGCATCATCGCAGGCGGATACACCGTGCTGACCATGTTTTACGACACCTGGGCCGTATGGCTCGGAAGCTCACTATACCTTCTGGGCTCCATAGCCATATGGAGCGTGGCCGCACCACTGTCGCTGCTCTTTTACCTCTTCATTAAAATACTGACAAGCAAGCCCATGCGCGCCATCGTCGTATGGCCCTTAGTCACAATATGGGTGGCATCGTGGACCCTCGCCGGCATCTTCGGCATCAAAGAACCCCTGCGTTTCAACCATGATAACCGCATAGAGACCGACTTCAACATAACCAAGCCCTCGGGCGACACCCTCTTTGTGCGCTCAATATCAGGCGTCGACACCACCGACCCCATACTGATACGCGAATATACCGACATTTCCACATACACCTCTGACGACAGGTCATACTATGTCACCGTAAGACGCCAGTCGTCAGGCTCAAGCGAAGCAGAAGCACTGCAACTGGCCTCTGCCATCAACTTCAACATATACCAACGCGGCGACACCCTCTTTGTCGACGACAGTCAGCTATACACCAAGCCCGGCAGCTATCGCAAACAAAAAATAAAGCTCAGAATAGGCGTACCCAAAGGCGGACAAGTGCTGATAGACAACAACCTGTCGCTACACAACAAAACACACGGAGGCCGCATAAACGGCATGTTCCCGATGTTACAACCCGAAAAACGCACCCCCAAGTCAAACAAGACAATAATATCAACCACCCGAACAACCGACGGCACCAGAGAAATAATAGTGCTATGACCCTAACCGGTATTGTATTGCTGAAACTGCCTCCGGCGGCCCTTCCGGGGGAGGGGTCTCGGACCCCGGTTTGATATTTTTGAGGAACAACTAAGAACAGAAGTACGAAAGATATGGATAAAGGCGTCGACTGTCGTCTCACACCTTTATCCATATCTTTCGTTTTTGCCCTTGGAGGTTGTGCCTGAAAGAATCTCAACAGGGGCATGACTCTCGACGGAAAGGGTGCGGAAGAAGTTCGGCAAAACATAGCGAACAGCGCAGTAAGAGCACGCACAACTGAATCACCAGCCGGCTCCGGTTCACAACCCCTTACGCAAGCCCTCGGGAAAGAATCAAAGAAATCAAAGAACCAAAGTATTAATATTTAGCGGACACAACGCACGCTCTGCCCGGGCCGCTTATCCGGAGCAGTCACGTACAAACTACTGCTACCGAAGTACAGGTAGTACGCGCCGTAAGAACTATTCGCAACTGACGTCCAATAGTAGCCGTACTGACCCGCGTTGCCCAACGAACCGTCCGAGTAGTCGCGCCAACCGACAGCGGGAAACTCCACGGAATTAGAGGAGTGTTATTGGTTGAGTGGCAGGCTTTTGGTGTTAGGTATTTTTTGTTTCGGGAAGATTTGTTCAGCATGGTTTAGTGTCGCATGGCTTTTGCACCGGCAGGGCGGCGAGGCACGAGCCGCAACGGGCCTCGCCTCCCCCCGCGGAGGCCCGTAAC
>JAIECQ010000116.1 GCA_029068395.1 Rikenellaceae bacterium | reverse complement strand
TTGCCCTCAAAAATATCAAAACGGGGTCCGTGACCCCTCCCCCGGAAGGGCCGCCGGAGGCAGTGCCAGCAAACCATCACCGGCAGTGTCAGCAAACCATTAACCGCCGTGGCTGCAAGGCATTACCGGACGTGCCGGCAAGGCATTATCCGCGCTGTCGTCAGCCCCGCAACAGTTCGTCGAGTGATTCGAGCACTCGGTCGCAATCTGGGCGTGATATGTTGAGTGCGGGCAACAGCCTGAATACGTTTTTGTTTCCGGAAGAGCCGACAAATATCTTCTTGTCGAAGAGCAGTTTTTTTCTCAGCTCGGCGGTGTCGTACGGCATCTCCACGCCTATCATGAGACCTTTGCCTCGCACCTCTTTGACTCCGTGGAGCTTAGAGAGCTGTTCCATGAGATAGCCGCCTGTGACGGCGGCATGGTCCACCAGATTGTCTGACTCTATCACGTCGCACACGGCCGATATGGCGGCACATGCCAACTGGTTGCCTCCGAATGTTGTGCCGAGCATGCCATATACAGCCTCGAACTTGGGTGCTATGGCTATCGCGCCCACGGGGAATCCGTTGCCTATACCTTTGGCCATGGTGTAAATGTCGGCATCGACAAGGGCGTGATCTTCATAGAAATACTTGCCGCTGCGGCCGCATCCGCACTGTATGTTGTCGGCGATGAATACGGCATTGTGGGTGTCGCACAACTCCCTGACCTTGCGCACGAAGATGGCGTCAGAGAGCACCACGCCGCCAACGCCCTGTATGCCCTCCATGATGACGGCGCATACATCGCCCGCAGCGAACTCTGACTCAAGGGCTTCGACGTCGTTTACCGGCACAAAGGTGACATTGTCGGTCTTGTTGACGGGTGCCTGTATGCGGGGGTTGTCGGTGGCCATGACGGCGAGCGAAGTACGTCCGTGAAAGGCTCCGCGCAGGGCCAGCACCCTCTTTTTGCCGTTGTGGAACGACGCTAACTTGAAGGCGTTCTCGTTGGCCTCGGCACCTGAGTTACAGAGGAAAAGGCGGTAGTTGTCCTTGCCCGAGAGACGCCCTAACTTGTCGGCAGCCTCCTGCTGAATGGGTATGTGTACCGAGTTGGAGTAAAAACCTATCTGCGAGAGCTGCTTTTCCAGCATCTCGACATAGTGGGGATGGGTGTGGCCGATAGAGATAACGGCGTGTCCGCCATACATATCGAGATACTCCACCCCGTTGGAATCCCACACTTTTGAACCGAGAGCCTTGACTATCTCGATGTCGTACGTGGGATATACGTCAAACATTTTCATATCATTACACTTTTTAAAGCTGCAATCGACCTATGACTTATGAGGTGCAGCCGAAAATATTAACTATCATTACAACGTCCACCTAAAGCGCTACTTTAAGTGACCGCCACAACATACTGTATGCCAAGCTATTACATGGACCCGAAAACGACATGCCGACAGCACTGCCCTTGGTTGCGAACACACTGATTTACAAGACATTGCTCTTCCGGACACTGAAATCGTAATTTCAATAACACCGTTCAGTTAAAGCACAACTTTACATAAACCTCGTAAAAACCTACATAACAACGCATTAAAATGCCGACGGTTTCAACTCCAACCCCTCGCGCTGCGGAAGCCCGAACATGATGTTCATGTTTTGCACGGCCTGACCCGACGCCCCTTTGACAAGGTTGTCGATAACGGAGGTTATGACCAGTTTGTCGCCGTGCTTGACAAGCGACACAAGGCACTTGTTGGTGTTGACTACCTGCTTGAGACTCACCGCCTTATCGCTGACGAAGGTAAAGGCTGCATCTTTATAATAGCCGCCATAGAGGGCCGTAGCATCATCTAACGAACCGTCAAAGCGGGTGTATGCCGTCGCCAGTATGCCACGGGCGAAGTCGCCGCGATAGGGCACGAAGTTGACAGCCTTGTCGAACGAGGGCTGCAACCCGACAAGACTCTCGCCTATCTCGTGCAAGTGCTGGTGGGTGAACAGCTTATAGCTCGAAAAGTTGGCGTGCCTCCAGCTGAAATGGGTGGTGGCGGTGGGTTTCTGTCCCGCTCCGGTAGAGCCTGTGGCGGCGCTTATGTGCACCTCGTCGACAAGGCGACCCGCAGCAGCCAACGGCAAGAGTGCCAGCTGTATGGCCGTGGCGAAGCATCCCGGATTGGCTATGTTGTGTGCCGATTTTATGCGCTCCAGGTTCATCTCGGGCAGTCCATAGACAAAGTGTCTGTCGCCTATCGACGCACCCGCCGCAAGACGGAAATCCTGGCTCAGGTCGATGATTCTCACATGAGGCTCTATAATGTTGCTCTCCAAGAACTTGCGTGCGTCGCCATGACCCACGCACAGGAACATCACATCGACATCGGAAGGGACCTCGCCCGTAAAGCGCATGTCGGTGTCGCCCAGCAGGTCGGCATGCACGTCGCTCAGCAGGTTGCCCGCATTGGACGAGCTTTGCACATAGGCCAGCTCTACCGAGGGATGGAACAACAGTATGCGGCACGCCTCACCGCCGGTATATCCCGCGCCCCCTATGATGGCTGCGCGTATCTTCTTGTCTACCATTACTTTTCGTTGTTTACAAGGCGGTGTATGACCGTCTGGTTACCGAATATCTTGCCAAATCCGCGCACGTCGTCGCCGCTCCAGCCGAGGTTCATCTCGCCGTAGCTGCCGAACTTGTCGCTCATAAGGTCGTGCTCAGAGCGCACGCCCACCAGCTGGAAGCGATAGGGATGCAGCTCTACTATCACGTCGCCGCTCACATAACGCTGGCTCTTTTCGAGCATCGCCTCCATGTCGCGCATGACGGGGTCGAAATATTGCCCCTCGTGAAGGTGGTTGCCGTAAAAGGCCGACACCTGGTCTTTCCAGAATATCTGCCACTTGGTGAGCGTGTGTTTCTCTAACATGTGGTGGGCCTTGATGATGACCATGGGGGCGGCCGCCTCGAAGCCTACGCGTCCCTTGATGCCTATGATGGTGTCGCCGATGTGCATGTCACGACCTATGGCATAGGGGCCGGCGATGCGCTGCACTTCGAGTATCGCATCCACGGGATTGGCGTAAGGCTTGCCGTTGACGCCCTTTATCTCGCCCTTGTCGAATGTGAGGGTGAGGGTCTCGCTGCCGTCCTTGGTCAGCTTGGTCGGATAGGCCTCTTCGGGCAGCGTCCGGTCAGAGCGCAGAGTCTCGCGTCCGCCTATCGAGGTGCCCCAGATGCCTTGGTTTATCGAGTATTCGGCTTTCTTGAAGTCGAAGTCGACGCCATGTCTGCGTATGTATTCTATCTCCTCCTCGCGGCTGAGGTGACGGTCGCGGATGAGGGCTATCACCTCTATCTCGGGTGCGATGGTGTTAAATATCATGTCGAAGCGCACCTGGTCGTTGCCTGCGCCAGTAGAGCCGTGGCATATGTAATCGGCGCCCACCTCTTTGGCGAAGCGGGCGATGCCGGCAGCCTGTGATATGCGTTCGGCGCTCACCGACAGCGGATAGGTGCCGTTTTTGAGCATATTGCCATAGACCATGTAACGAATGGTATCGTGATAGAAGGTCTGCGTCAGGTCAAGCTCGGTGAAGCTCTTGACACCCAAGGCGTAAGCGCGTTTCTCTATGAGGGCTATCTCCTCTTTCGAGAAGCCGCCCGTGTTGCCTATTACCGCGTGAACCTCCAGATTCATCTCTTCGCGCAGGTATATTGCACAGTAAGATGTATCGAGTCCGCCACTGAATGCCAATACTACTTTTTTCATGTCTTTACGTTTTACAGGCCGTGTGATGCAATGCTCCGTCCGGCCATCATTAATAATTACTTCTCATGCAACCGACACACCTCAAGGCAATCCGCCTTACGCGCATCGGCCTGTCACAACATATCCGCGCGAGCTACTTAAGGCCAAGCTCCTCCGTTATGTCAAAGGAGGGTTTCTGCTTGGCAGGGTCGAATATCATACCCGTACACAGACAGTTCTTACGTTGTTTGCTCTCAAGGATGGGATAGTTGACGCAGCTTTGGCACCCCTGCCAGAAGCTGTCGTCGTCGGTAAGCTCAGAGAATGGCACCGGCACATAACCCAAGCCCGAATTTATCTTCATGACGGCAAGCCCTGTGGTCAGACCGAAAAGCTTGGCCTTGGGGTAGCGATAGAGCGACAGGGCGAACGTCTTGGTCTTGATGGCTTTGGCCAACCCCAACCGTCGGAACTCGGGGTTGATGATAAGGCCCGAGTTGGCCACGTATTCGCCGTGACCCCATGTCTCGATATAGCTGAAGCCGGCCCACCGACCGTCTTTATGGAAGGCTATCACTGCCTTGCCGTCGCGCATCTTGCCGGCCACGTATTCGGCCGTGCGGCGTGCGATGCCGGTACCGCGGGCCTTGGCCGACTCTGCCATTTCATCGCAGATGGCCTGAGCGAAAGATGTGTGGCTCTCATTTGCAACCGACACCTCAAAATCGTCAATAGTCATTGTCAATGTATAAAAGTTAAGAATGTTATCGCTTTGAAAAAGACCCGGTCAAGGCACATCAAGGGCAGACACACCCTTTTCGTCTTGCTATGGGAAACGGGAGAAACTTCCGACACGTGGTCGAAAAACTATCGTCGTCGTCGCTCGACGCGAGCACAAGCAGAGCCGCAAACGCCACAGAAAGCGTTTGTTAAAGACAGTATTATGTGATTGATGCCCTGCATTTCGATTTTTTGAATGCACAAAAGTAATAAAAATAATTAAAGTAGTTACCTTTGGAGGTGATTTTAAGAAAATTTTAACAACAAATATGTTTGATGTAATATATTTAAACACAGTAGAGTCGACCAACGACACCGTGCGCCAGTATCCGCCTTTCACGCTCATATGGGCTGACAATCAGACCAATGGACGAGGGCAGCGCGGCAACACATGGGAGAGCGAGCCGGGCGCCAACCTCACTTTTTCATTCAAGGTGAAGCCGCAGTCGCTGCGTCTTGACAACGCATTCGCCCTCTCGGAGGCCGTGGCCCTGGCTGTGGTGGAGACGTTGCATGACGAGGGCGTGACAGCGACGGTGAAGTGGCCCAACGACATTTATGTTGACAGGCGCAAAATTTGCGGCATACTGATAGAGAACTCCGTAGGGTCGTCAGGCGCCGTCAACATGTCGGTGACAGGTGTGGGGCTGAATGTCAACCAGAAAACATTTTCAAGCAACGCCCCCAACCCCGTATCCATGTTTGGACTGAAGGGCAGGGAGTTTGACCGCGAGGCACTTCTGGCATCGTTCTGCCGTCGCTTCGAGACGCTCTACGGGCTGGCCGACGGCGGCGACGAAGAGCGCGAGGCCCTGCACGTCCGCTACATGGCGGCGCTGTATCGCAAAGATGGTTTTCACGACTTTGCCGACAGCAAGGGTCCGTTCTGCGCCAAGATAGCATCGATAGCCTCTGACGGCATGATTACGTTAGAGCGCCGCGACGGACAGCGGAACGGATATTACTTCAAAGAGGTGGAGTTTCTGCCTTGACACCTAAAGCTCATCTTCGGGCACGATGCCGAACCCTGCCGCGCGTATCATCTTCATGTCGTGCCTGATGGCCTCGCCGCCGGTGGTGAGCATATCGCCGAGGATGGCTCCGCTGACACCGCAACCCAGCAGGCGGCTCTTGTATTCAGAGATGACCGTCTGACCGCCGGCCATTCTGACAACCGCCTTGGGGTTGATGACCTTAATGATGGCAAACGAGGTGAGCACATCGCTCATGCGCATGGGCGGTCTGTCGGCAAGCGGAGTGCCTTTGATGGGATTGAGCACGTTGACGGGTATGGAGTCGACACCCACAGAACGGAGCAGCAGCGCCATTTCGATGCGGTGGCGCATGGTCTCGCCCATGCCTATGATGCCGCCCGAGCAGACACTCATGCCCACGCTCTTGGCGTTGCGTATGGTCTCTAACTTCTGGTCGATGGTGTGGGTAGTACACAGTGAGCGGAAGAACGACGGGGCGCTCTCTATGTTGCAGTGATAGCGCGTGACGCCGCTCTCGTAGAGCCTTTCAAGGTCGTCGCGGCTCACAAGGCCAAGCGAGGCGCACACCTTCATGTCGGTCTCGGCCAACACATCGGAGGCATATTCGGCAAGCTGCTCTATCTCGCTGCCGGTGACGCTCTTGCCGCTGGTGACGAACGAGAAACGACGTATGCCTGCCGTGGCGTTGTATTTGGCCAGCTGAAGCACGCGGTGAGAGTCGACAAGCGGATAGATGTCTATATCGGTCTTGTAATGAATTGATTGCGCACACCACTTGCAGTCTTCCGAGCATCGGCCCGAGCGGGCGTTGATTATAGAGCAGGTGTCGAAGTAATCGCCCTGAAAGTGCTGACGCAACCGGTCGGCAAGCCTCCAGAGGCGCTCCCGGTTAGGATGTCTGGTAAGCTCGACGGCCTCGGTCAACGAGGGTATGTAGCCGTCTTTTATAATCTTGTCTTTCAGCAGTTCAAAGTCTGTTTCGCGTATCATGGCATCTGTTTTTCAACGGCAAAGATAGCCTTTTTAAATTAAAGAACCCGACTTTTGTTCCGTTATTGCCTCTGTTTTGAAACACATAACGACAGTCCGGCAGAAGGTGCGCACGGGTTTGTTTCTTTCTGTCGATGCTTTTTAGTACCTTCGCATCGAGAAAACAGACACATTATGTATGACAGGTTATCACCGCATGCCGAAGAGTTTATATGCGGAAGCGAAATAGAGGACACTTTGCGTTATGCTGCCGACAATTGCCGCAACAAGTTGCTGATAAAGCGCATATTAGATCAGGCCGAAGAGTGTCGCGGGCTGGATCATCGTCAGGCATTGCTGCTGCTGGAGTGTGACGACGACGACCTTAACCGGCGGCTTTTCAGCATTGCCAGAAACATAAAGCAGCGTTTTTACGGCAACAGGATAGTGATGTTTGCGCCGCTATATTTGTCGAACTATTGCGTCAACGGGTGCGTGTATTGTCCGTTTCATCTCTCCAACACTTCCATACCGCGCCGGCGCCTGTCTCAGGACGACATACGCCGCGAGGTGACGGCCCTTCAAGACATGGGGCACAAGCGTCTTGCCATAGAGACGGGCGAAGACCCCGTAATGAGCGGCATGGACTATCTGCTTGAGTCGATAGAGACCATTTACTCGGTAAAGCACCGCAACGGCTCAATAAGGCGCGTCAACGTCAATATTGCCGCCACTACCACAGACAACTATCGCAGGCTGAAAGAGGCGGGCATAGGCACGTACATACTCTTTCAGGAGACATACAACAGGCTGACATACGAGCAGTTGCATCCGTCAGGACCCAAGAGCGACTATTGTTACCACACCGAGGCCATGGACCGTGCCATGGAGGGCGGCATTGACGACGTGGGCATAGGGGTGCTGTTCGGACTCGACACATACCGTTACGACCTGGCAGGGCTTCTGATGCACACCGAGCACTTGGAGGCCCGGTTTGGCGTGGGTCCGCACACCGTCAGCATACCGCGTATATGTCCGGCCGACGACATTGACCCCGCCGACTATGACAACGCCGTGCCCGACAGCACCCTGAGGAAGATTGCCGCCATCATACGCGTGGCACTGCCGTACACTGGCATGATAGTGTCAACACGTGAGTCGCAGGCATCGCGCGAGGCCCTCCTTGAGGTAGGGGTGACCCAGCTGAGCGGAGGTTCGCGGACAGGGGTGGGCGGCTATGCCGAGGCCGGCGGCGACGACGGCTCTGAGCAGTTTGACATAAGCGACAGGCGCCCGCTCGACCAAGTAGTGTCATGGCTGCTCGACAACGGGCACATACCCAGCTTCTGCACCTCTTGCTATCGACGCGGACGCACAGGAGACCGTTTCATGTCGTTAGTAAAGAGCAGCAAGATAGCCGAATGTTGCGCCCCCAACGCCATAATGACACTGAAGGAGTATTTATGCGATTACGCCTCGCCTATGACCAAAGACAAGGGCGACCGCGCAATAAAAGAGCTGGTCGACGCCATAGAGTCGCCGCACATAAAGAAGATGGTGGCAGAGAGCATAGCCCGCATAGAGCGCGGAGAGAGGGACCTGGGGGTATAGCGGCAGCCGGGAGGGCTGTTTCCCGCTGTCGGTTACCGCAACAGCGCGAGCGGTTCGCTGGGCAACGCGGGGACGAGCGGAGACTATTGGTCGTCAGTTGCCTATGGTTCTGACCTTGCGTACTACCTGTGGTTCGGCAGCAGTGATTTGCGCGTGAGCAACGACAGTAAGCGGACCGGTTTTAGCGTGCGTTGTGTCCGCTAAATATTAATACTTTGGTTCTTTGATTTCTTTGATTCT
>JAIECQ010000115.1 GCA_029068395.1 Rikenellaceae bacterium | reverse complement strand
TAACTTAGTCACTGCCTACAATTGCGTGACGGGATTACGGGCCTCCGCGGGGGGAGGGTCGGCCCGTTGCGGCTCGTGCCTCGCCGCCCTGCCGGGGCGAAAGACTGCCGGAGTAAAAGCCATGCGGAGTAAAAGCCATGCGGGGCAAAAGCCTGCGGGCGCAAAAACAACCTGTGCAAAGGCATCTCGGCTAAATGAAAGTGTGCGGTTTCGTTTCACTCAGACTGCGCCGCCGGAGCGGGATGGGCCGGCGCCAGCGCCGGCCTCACGGGGTGAGTGTCGGGAGCGTGGTGAAATTTGGCCGTGAAGCATGCAAGTGCTTTGGATGCCTATGCTTGGAGCTTGTGCTTTGGCGTGGCTTACGGTTTGGCTTTAGCTTTGTGACTGTGCTTGCGGAGCGGCTGATTGGACTGCAACTTTTGGCGGGGGTTCGGGTTGCTATGTTAGCAGGTTTTGACTGTGCACCTAACGTGCCTTTAGCGTGGAGGAGCCACGGGCCGAGCCTGCGGAGGCAAGTGTGAAAGTGACGCGCATAACCGCCTACCCTTAGTCACTGTCTATAATTGCGTGGCGGTGTTACGGGCCTTCGCGGGGGAGGGTCGGCCCGTTGCGGGGGTCACGGACCCTTTCGATAGCCTGCCGGGCCCCTCGCCGCCCTGCCGGGGCGAAAGCCATGCGGGACAAAAAAACTGCCTGTGCAAAAGCTGTGCGGGTCAAAGCTTTCCGAAACAAAAAACACCTAACCTCTACCGCCCAACCAATAATACCCCCTCTAATTCCGTGGAGTTTCCCGCTGTCGGTTACCGTACCACGTCCGGTACGTTGTACTACGCGGGTGAGTACGGCCGCTATTGGTCGTCAGTTACGTACACGTCTAATACTGGCAACGCGTACGACCTGACCTTCGGTAGCGGTCATTTGGGCGTGGGTAGCTACAGCAAGCAGCACGGTTTTAGCGTGCGTTGTGTCCGCTAAATATTAATACTTTGGTTCTTTGATTTCTTTGATTCTTTCCCGAGGGCTTACCTAAGCGGCATAGCGGCTGGCTGTGAGTGCACCACCGAAGAGGCAGCGACATGCCGTTTCCGGCACGACTTTTGTGATGCAAGGACGTCAGACATTTGGCAACTAAACCTAACATACTGTAAATTTAAGTACATTTGCAGTGATAGCATATAAAATATCGAGTATATGATTTACGTATTGATGCCTGTTGTTTTTGCGGTTGCGATACTGTGCATCGCCTTTGAAGACCGCATAAAGGTCAACAAGGCGGCGACGGCCATTATGTCGGCCATATTGTTGTGGACCATGTTATTCATCAACGCCGACAGTGTGCTGAGTTCGGGTCACAGCGAGGCTTTCGCCGATTTTTTGTCAAAGGTACCCTCGGCAGCCGACATGTCGCCTCATGAACGTTATTACGCCTATCTGAGCGGCTATGCCATAATAGAGCATCTGGGCGAGGTGTCGACCACCCTCTTTTTCGTCATCTGCTCCATGATAATAGTCGAGATTGTCGACTCGCACGGAGGCTTCCGCGTGCTCACCGACCGCATACACACGCGCAGCAAGAGACGCATGCTCATAATAATATCGTTTTTGACATTCTTTCTCTCGGCATTGCTCGACAACCTTGCCACGGCCATTGTCATGATAGCCATACTGCGCAAGTTCATACCCGAGCAGAAAGAGCGGTGGATATTCTGCTGCATGACCGTCATTGCAGCCAACGCCGGCGGCTCGTGGTCTCCCATAGGCGATGTTACGACCATACTGTTGTGGAGCGGCGGCAACCTCACCCCCTGGCACCAGATATCGACGCTCTTCCTTCCTGCATTCATCTGCATGACGGTGCCGCTGACCATAGCGTGCCTGCTCTTTTTCAAGCGTCGCGAAAGGTGGAACATACACCGCCAGATACATGCCGAAAACGAGCTGTTGCCGCAGATAAACAAACGCTCGCGTATGGCGATACTGGTAATAGGCATGCTGTCGCTGGTTTCGGTGCCGCTGTTCAACGAGCTGACGGGTCTGCCTCCCTTTATGGGGGTGATGTGCGGCATGGCTCTTCTGTGGATATATACCGACCTTATGTACAACCGTATAGACACCATAGAAGACAAAGACCGCCTCTCCATAGCCAACGTGTTTCACAAGATAGACATGTCGACGATAATGTTTTTCTTCGGCATTCTCATGTCGGTTGCCGCGCTTGACACCGCAGGACAGCTCTCGCAGGCCTCTGGATGGCTTGACGAACACCTGCACAATCCCCTTGTCATAGCATTCATTTTGGGGGCGGTCTCTTCGTTTCTCGACAATGTGGCTCTTGTGGCGGGCACCATGGGCATGTATGGCATCACCACCGACCCTGCCGCCGGCGCATACGCCATGCAGATGGCCGTGGACGGCTCTTTCTGGACATTCCTGGCCTATTGTTGCGTCACCGGAGGCAGCATACTCATAATAGGCTCGGCAACGGGGGTGTCGGTAATGGGCATGGAAAATATCACGTTCGGCTATTACCTCAAACGATTCTCGCTTCTTGCCGTGGTAGGTTACATTTGCGGCGCAGCGGTCTATCTGTTGTGCTGACAGTAGGACACATACTACAACATCGCACCCCTGCCGTTCGGGGGCGATGTCTTTTATCGTGTCAGGTAAGAGGTGTCCTCTGGGGGTATGTTGAGTATTCGGCTGACACTCTCGACAGAGGGACGTCTCTGGCGGGGAACATCGCGCGGAGGCAATGTGTCGGTGGCCGCAACGGGTATTGATATCGGGCCGTGACTATAAAGACGGTATGAGAGCCACCCCAGCACTATAATCAGTGTCAAGGCAACAATTCCCACAGCCTCACGCCGTTGAACCCCCGGTATGCTACCCTTGTCTTTTGCCATCGTCTTCACTGCTTCCGGCCCCGAAAGGCAACATCATATCGCTATATCGGCGCGAGGGAGAGGGGATGAAAGGGTGTCCCGGCATAAGCTCACTCCATCTGCGGTCTATCGAGGCTATGGTGTTGTCGTCCATGGCCACTATATTGGGCCACCTGCGTCCGAATCCGTTGACGCCACCAACCTTGGCGCGGCAGTCGAAAAAGCATACGCCGCCCAATAACGACATGTCACGCCCGGGGTCGACATTAGATGCCGCCGTCCACAACATTATGCTGTCGTCGTCCAGTGGCACCCCACGGTCAAACATAAGTACTGCACGTACACCGCCCCAAGTGGTCGAGCAGGCAAGTCGGCGGCTCACCTCGGCGAAGTCGGCCTCGTGCGACAGGTGTGCGACAACCGCGGGCCACCCCTGCCTTAAAAGACGGTCGTCAAGGTCGGTGACCTCACCGTCGCATCCGTCCCCATCTGCCGGCATGACAAAACGAGGGCGCGTGTCGGCCTTGGAGAGGGTGGCGTCAACGGCCATCTTGGCGCCGAATGCGAATGTCGACGACGAGTGGTCGAGCACATCGAGCGGACCGCGACACACCATGAGGTCGCTTTGGGGGTCGATGCCCGCCAAAGCCCTCGCCACAGCGGCGCCGTCGGTGAGCCGTCCGCCCAGTCCCGAGGTCAGAACCATGAATTTGTTGAACATCATCTGCCCGGCACCCCACATCGACGAGGCCACCTTGAAGGCCGCGCCGGCGTAACGGTCGGTGATGTCGAAAAGAGCTATGTTGTGGGCCACGCCTTCGGCAGGCATGTGCATGTCGAGGATGTCGGGCTGGGCCACATGGCGTATGGGCGAGAGGAATATGCGTTCTGTGGCCTCGGCGATGTAACGGTCTTCCATGGGGGGCACTCCCACGAGGGTGGCCGGATAGACGGCATCGTCGCGGCAGGTGATGCAGGTAACGTGAAAGAGCGGATAGAGGTCTTCGAGCGAATAAAAGCCGGTGTGGTCGCCGAAAGGACCCTCGACCACCTTGTCTTCGGCGGGGTCGACATAGCCCTCTATCACGAAATCGCTGTCGGCGGCTATCCATATATCGTTGGTGAGCGACTTTACCATCCTGACGGGACGGCGCCTGAGGAAGCCCGCCAACATATACTCGTCCACCCCGTCGGGCAGAGGTGCCGTGGCGGCGTATATACATGCGGGGTCGCCGCCTATCGTTACGGTCACCGGCATGCGTTCGCCACGACGGCGGTATTGCTCGTAATGGCGCGCACCCGTCTTGTGCAGATGCCAGTGCATGCCTGTGGTGGTCTTGCCCGTTATCTGCATGCGATACATGCCCGTGTTGCGGCTGCCGTTGTCGGCATCTATGGTGTGCACCAACGGCAATGTTATGAAGGCGCCGCCGTCATGAGGGGCCCACTGAGGCACCGGCAGTATCGAAAGGTCGACATCGTCGCCCATGTACACCCTCTTCTGACACTCGCCTCGGCCTTTGACATGCCGGGGCATCCAGTCGGCCGCCTCTTTGAGCAGGGGTAGCATCTTGAGCTTGTCGGCAAAGGTGTCCTTGGGCGACATGGCCCTGTCAAACAGTCCGTCTATGCGGGCGGTTATATCTTCTAATCGCGACACCCCCAGCGCCATGGCCATGCGATGCGACGACCCCATAAGATTAGTGGCCACGGGAAAAGGCAGCCCCGCGCCCTCGAACAGCAAAGCCTTGCCTCCGTGCGGTTGCTTGCACTGACGGTCGGTAAGCTCGGCAATCTCAAGGTGTGGCGAGACAGGGGCCTTTATACGTATCAGTTCACCGCTCTTATCGAGCAGCTCTATGTATTCTTTCAGCTTCATCTGTAAAAAATGTGTTCCGATGGAGTCGCCGCCGGTGGGTGTCGGCGGTCTTTTTAGCGTTGCTTTTATGTCTCTATGAAAATCACCGTGACTGTTTTAAAACAGCAGCCCCACCATCAGCAGACCCAGTCCCACCGACGTTACCGTCGCCACCATTCCGGGCATCATGAACGAGTGGTTGAGTATATATTTGCCTATGCGTGTAGTGCCCGTGCGGTCGAAGTTGATGGCCGCCACCACGGTGGGGTAGTTGGGTATGAAGAAATAGCCGTTAACCGCCGGAAACAACGCTATGAGCATATAGGGCGATATGCCCAGCGCAATCCCCAACGGCAGAAGCGCCCGTATGGTGGCCGCCTGGCTGAAAAGCAATATCGACATTACAAACAACGCCACTCCGAACAGCCACGGCATGCTCGTGACGGTCTCTTCTATCGACCCTTTTATCTCGGCCATGTTGCCGGCAATGAAGGTGTCGCCCATCCAGGCAATGCCGAAAATAGCCACCACAGCCTGCATGCCCGCCGAGAATACCGACCCCTGCGCCGCCTTGACACCCCCGGTGCGCGTAACCAGCAATATCAGCGCCGCAGCCGCAAGCATCACCGTCTCAATGATATATGACATAGACATGGCGCTCCCCTCAAACGTCGGACGCAGCCCCGGTACCGACCCGAACACAACGATGGCTGTAGTTGCGGCAAGAAACAGCACCACCGACCACAGCGCCCCGCGTCCTCCCGCCGCACTCTTGTCACCTCCATAGCTGCCGTCTAACTCTCCGGCCTTGAGGCGACGCAGGTATTCGGCATCGTCCTTAAGCTCCTTGCCCACTTTCAGCGAGCATAACGCCCCCGTAACCACTCCTATGAGGGTACACGGTATCGATATCACCAGTATGTCGCCTAACGTGACGTCAAATCCGCCACCCACCAGCAGACTCAGCAGAGCCACCGTCGCCGCCGATATCGGGCTCGCCGTGATGGCCTGCTGCGAGGCTATCACCGCAATGGCCATAGGACGCTCGGGCCGTATGCCCGTCTGGGTCGCAACCTCGGCAATGACAGGCAACACCGAGTATGCCACATGTCCCGTGCCGGCAACAAAAGTAAACGTATATGTCACAAGCGGACTCAGTATCGTTATCCTCTTGGGATTGCGCCGTAATATCTTCTCGGCCCATCTCACCATCAGATCGAGACCTCCCGCCGCCTGCATGCACGAAGCCGCCGCGATAACAGCCACTATCATAAGCATGACATCTATCGGCGGCGAGGTCGGCTCAAGACCGAACACAAACACCAGCACACCCAGTCCCAAGCCTCCGAACACACCCAGCCCGATGCCTCCGAAACGAGCACCGGCAATTATCGCCGCCAGAACGACAGCCAGTTCCATTGCCATAAAACACGCCTTTTTAATTCTTCTACAAAGATAAACATTTTTTGACAGAACTGCGGATAATGCCTTGCCGGAACTGCCGGTGATGCCTTGCCGTCACTGCTGGTGATGGCTTGCGGTCACTGCGGATAATGGTTTACTGAAACTGCCTCCGGCGGCCCTTCCGGGGGAGGGGTCGCGGACCCCGGTTTGATATTTTTGAGGAACAACTAAGCGGATAATTACGAAAGATAGGAGTAAAGGTGTTTCGACTCGGGTCTCACACCTTTACCCCTATCTTTCGTTTTTGGCCCTTGGGCTGAGTGCCTGAAAGATATTCAACAGGGGCAGGACTCTCGACGGAAAAGGTGCGGAAACAAAACAGAAACAATAACAGCAGTACGGCAAAGCACAAGCCATACCGCAGGACAGCCGCACCCACCGGCACAGCGGAGAGCGCCCCGGGGCCTGCGGAGGGCACAACAAGAAAATGACGAGCATCACCGCCGTCACTAATTCACCGCCCTACATATTATTCACCGATATGCGGCCCTCCGTGGGGGGAGGCTCCGGGCCGCTCGGGCTTCGTTCCTCAGCCCGGTCACAAAGAATTTTGGGCTTACGGCATACTTCGTAATGCCGGGGATAAGGAATAGTGTGCGGTTTCGTTGCACTCAGACCGCGGTGGGTTGCTTTAATTGATTAGTTATTTACTGGTGCTCACATTCATTGCTCTCATTTCTTTTGCTTTCATTCCCTTGGTGGTTGTGGGCCGACCTCAGGTCGGCCTCATCGTCGTGGAGGTTGATGGCGTGATGATGGTCTGGCGTGGTGAGTGACAAAGACGAGCGACACCTTGGGTTGGCCGGCACGTGCCTTTAGCGTGGAGGAGCCACGGGCCGAGCCTGCGGGGGCAAAGCATGAAAGCGACGTGCATAACCGCCGTTACTCAGTCACCGCACTGTAATTGCATGGCGGTGTTACGGGCCTCCGCGGGGGGAGGGTCGGCCCGTTGCGGCTCGTGCCTCGCCGCCCTGCCGGGGCAAAAACTTGCCGTCACAGTGTAGTGGCACACGTGCAGAATCACACGGTAAGTTCTATCAGTGGGGCATCAATGTGGCGTGGAATACCACAGGGGCGTTAGGTGGCGCTACTCCCAGCGGGTCGTGGAACACATCCTCTTATCCCAGTAACTGGAATAACCATCCTTGCCCCGATGGTTACCGTCTGCCTACTAACACAGAGTTTCAGAATCTCATTAATGGCAGTACCGTCAGTCGCGGCGGTGGGTGGAACTCATCCGATTATGGATATATCAAGTTCACCTCCGGCTCTAATTCCGTGGAGTTTCCCGCTGTCGGTGGCCGCGACACGTCCGGTACGTTGTACGACGCGGGTGCGCACGGGCGTTATTGGTCGTCAGTTACGTACACGTCTAATACTAACAGCGCGTACAGCCTGTACTTCAATAGCGGTAGTTTGAACGTGAGTGGCAACAATAAGCAGTACGGTCGTAGCGTGCGTTGTGTCCGCTAAATATTAATACTTTGGTTCTTTGATTTCTTTGATTCTTCCC
>JAIECQ010000114.1 GCA_029068395.1 Rikenellaceae bacterium | reverse complement strand
TATCCGCTTAGTTTGCCCTCAAAAATATCAAAACGGGGTCTGTGACCCCTCCCCCGGAAGGGCCGCCGGAGGCAGTTACAGTAATATGTCACCGGCAGTGGCAGCTTCCGCAGCAACCGTCATTTTTGTCGTCATTGTTTTTAAACGACCTTATTAATCGCCATAAGGCCACCCCCACGACGACGGTGACAATGGCGATTGCGATAGCATCACTCATAAGCGACTGAATAAGTTATAAACGACAAAGCTCAACAACCAGGCCAATGCCGTCGTGTACACGACGGTGAATATGGCCCATCGCCACCTGCCGCTCTCCCGTCTTATGGCAGACACGACAGCGACACATGGGAAGTATATAAGCACAAAGGTTAGGAACGACAGGGCTGTGGCCTTGGTGAATATTATCTCACCCTGACGCGGTCCGCTCTCAAAACGTGCGGTCTGAAGCTTTGCCGACAGCAGACGTTCGGTGTCGGTGTCGTCGTCAATGTTGTTGACCACAGCCATTGTCGACACTATGACCTCCTTGGCGGCCACTCCCGACATCAGACCCACGCCTATCTTCCAGTCAAAGCCTAATGGCGCCACCACCGGCTCTACGGCACGACCTATGCGGCTCATGTAGCTGTCTGACCGTGAGGGGTAATAGCTCAATGCCCACACTACAACCACGGCCACGAGTATCACTCCGCCCATCTTCTTGAGATATTGCGAAGCCTTGACCCACATGTGACGCACCGTTGAGCGTGCCGACGGGGTGCGGTAGGGCGGCAGCTCCATGACAAAGGGGTGGTTGTCGCCTCTGAACACCGTCTTTCTCAATATGTTGGCGGTCAATATGGCTACCAATACCCCCAGCGTATAAATGCAGAATAGTAGGGTGCCGGCATTGTCGGGAAAGAAGGCTCCGAGGATGAGCAGATAGACCGGCAGACGCGCGCTGCACGACATGAAAGGCGTTATAAGCATGGTCACGAGCCTGCCTTTACGGTCTTCTATTATACGCGAACCCATTATGGCGGGCACATTGCATCCGAAGCCCATTACCAAAGGTATGAACGACTTGCCGTGCAGCCCTATCTTGTGCATGACGCGGTCCATGATAAAGGCGGCGCGGGCCATGTAGCCCGAGTCTTCAAGCAGCGATATGAACAGAAACAGCAACAATATGTTGGGCAGAAAGACGATCACGCTGCCCAATCCGCCTATGATTCCTCCTATGAGCAAGTCTTTGAACGCCCCCTCTGCCATCACCGAGCCAAGAAAAGCCTGTAGCCTCTCGACCAGATATTCTATGCCGTCCATCGGGTACTGACCCAGCGAGAATGTGGCGTAAAATATCAGCCACATGATGGCCAAAAATATGGGGAAGCCCCACACCTTGTGAGTGAGCACCGAGTCTATGCGGTCAGACCTGTAATGCTTGCGTCCGGCGCTCTGATAGGTCTCTTTCAAGGCTCCGCTTATGAAGGCGTAGCGGTAATTGGCCAGTATGGTCTCTATGTCGTCGGCATACTCGCTCTCTATCTGCGTCCTTATATTGTCGGCATGGCGCAGAAGCTCTTCATCGAGAAACATCTCGCGCATGTCTTGATTGCCCTCTATCAGCTTTATGGCTACAAAACGTGGCGACAGGTTGCCTGTGCCGCCCGACTCGTCCACAGACTGCGACAGGTCTGATATGCGCTCTTCTATGAACTGTCCGTAATTGACATACACCCGCTTGCGTGACGAAGAGGGCATGTTGAAACGCTCGACAATCTGTTCGAGCAGGTGGGGCACCCCGCGTCCCTTCTTGCCCACGGTGGGCACAAAAGGTATGTCGAGAAGCTGGCTCATCACCTTGTGGTCGAAACGGTCACCCGAGGCCGTCAGCTCGTCATACATGTTGAGCGAGGCCACCATGTTCAGCTCCATGTCTATCAGCTGGGTGGTCAGAAACATGTTACGCTCAAGGTTAGAGCCGTCGATAACGTCGACCACCACATCGAAACGTCCGCTTTTCAGATGCTCGGCCACCATCCTCTCTTCGGGCGAATATGCCGACAGTGAGTATGTTCCGGGCAGGTCGGTAAACCTTATCTTGTAATCGCGGAAGCGCACCGTGGCGCTTGCCGACTCGACGGTAACGCCCGAATAGTTGCCCACGTGCTCGTTAAGGCCCGACATGTAGTTGAAAAGCGATGTCTTGCCGCTGTTGGGGTTGCCCACCAAGGCCACCTCTATAGTGTTGTGCGTCTCCCGCTTGGGCTCGTCGTCGTGAAAGGTGTCGGGAAAGACAGGCTCTTCGCCCGACGATATGATGCCGTCACGCAGAGCCTCGGCGCGGCTTACCACCTCTATGTTATGAGCCTCGGCACGTCGCAGCGACACCTCATAACCCATAATCTCATACTCTATGGGGTCGCGCATGGGGGCGTCGCGCTTTACCGTTATCTTCTTGCCGCGCACAAAACCCATCTCTATTATGCGGCGACGGAAGTTGCTGTCACCTCTAACCTTCAGTATGATGGCGCTTTGACCGCGCTCAAGTTCAGAAAGTCTCATAATATCTCCTTTTTAATGTTGCAAAGGTACTATTTCATATGTTTTTTTATATCTTTGCATATAAAAATACCTAAAAATGATGATAAAGTCTATTATTGCTATTTGTATGGTAAGCCTTGCCGTCATGTCGTGCAAAAGGCATACTTTCGAGAGTAATCCAACCGACATAATACCTATGCCTCACGATGTGGTGATACTTAAGGGTGACCGATATACCATCACCGACAAGTGTCGTGTCGGTTACTCGGCAGGTGACTCCGTTTCGGCCGTTGCCGCCGATATGATGTCACGCATGCTCTCTACGGCAACGGGTCTGCCTCTGAACTCACATGCAGGCTTTGCCGACGGAGGCATCAACATATATCCGTTCAAGGCATTGAAAGGGGCTGCCCAGCCATGCGACAGCATAGACATGTCTGAGACATACCGTATAGAGATAACCTCTGATGCCGTATCGGTATATTGCGACACCTACTCAGGGGCCTTTTACGCCCTACAGACGATAATGCAGATGTTGCCGCCCGAATGTTACTCGCCGGCAGGCGGAGGACGCAGCTCATACACCCTGCCCGGATGCGTGATAAACGACCGTCCGGCCTTCAGATGGCGTGGCATGCACATGGACGTATCGCGCCACTTCTTCCCTAAAGATTTCGTGCTTAAGTTTATCGACATTATGGCCATGCACAAGATGAACACCCTGCACTGGCACCTTACCGACGACCAGGGATGGCGTCTGGAGATAAAGAAATATCCGCGTCTGACCCA
The DNA here is from genome assembly GCA_029068395.1 of Rikenellaceae bacterium. Classification (GTDB taxonomy): domain Bacteria; phylum Bacteroidota; class Bacteroidia; order Bacteroidales; family Rikenellaceae; genus CASDZP01. The sequence goes on along the minus strand of JAIECQ010000114.1, from coordinate 4,407 downwards.
GATAGGGGCTTGGAATGTCGACCGCACCGACCGTCCCTGGAGCGAGGGTGTGCCCATGCAGAGCGGCGAGGAAGCCACCTACGGAGGTTTCTACACCCAGCAGGAGGCGCGGCAGGTGGTGGCCTATGCGGCAGAGCGGGGTATAACGGTGGTGCCCGAGATAGAGATGCCGGGCCACAGCTGGGAGGTCATAGCCTCATATCCCGAGGTCAGCTGCTCGGGCAGACCTCAGCCCGTACTCTCGGGTGGCGGATACAAGGGCGGCACATCGACCCTGTGTGCCGGCAAAGAGCAGACATTCAAGATGATGCAGGACATACTCGACGAGGTGATTGACATATTCCCGTCTGAATACATACACATAGGCGGCGACGAGGCCGACAAGACGCCGTGGAAGAGTTGTCCCGATTGCAGACGCCGCATGACCAAAGAGCATCTTGCCGACGTCAACCAGTTGCAGAGCTATTTCGTCAAGCGCATAGAGCGTTACGTCAGAAGCAAAGGTCGCAAGATAATAGGCTGGGACGAGATAATAGAGGGAGGCATAGCGCCCGAGGCCAACGTGATGTCGTGGCGCGGCATGGCAGGAGGCATAGAGGCGGCATCGCAGGGTCATGATGTGGTCATGACACCCGGCGAATATCTCTACTTCGACAGCTATCAGGACACCCCCGGCTGCGAACCTACCGCCATAGGTGGATTCTCGCCCGTCTCTAAGGTGTACCGCTTCGACCCCATACCCGAGGCTTTCAAAAGCGACTCGACAGCTATGTTGCGCCGTCACATACTCGGTGCTCAGGCCTGCACATGGGCCGAGTATATACTCACGCCCGACCATTTCGAATACATGACCGTGCCCCGCATCGCCGCCCTCTCTGAGGTGTTGTGGGACGGCGCCGACCGCTTGGGTAAGTGGGACGACTTCTCACGCCGGCTTTACACCCTGCAAACGCAACGATATGACGCCATGGGCATCAACTATCATCCCGGTGCCGGATATGTGCGTTTCGAGCCCGAATACTCGTCAGCCGACAAATGCTTCCGTGTAAGGCTGTTATCTGACGTGTACGGCTCTCAGATAGCATACACCACCGACGGCTCTGACCCCGACATCACCTCACGGCGTTACAGTCATGACATCAGAGTCAACAAACCCGTGACCATCAAGGCTGTCGTATTGCGCGGTGACTCGATATATTCAAAGATGCCGACATCTCTGACACTCGGCGTACACAAAGGGTTGGGCAAAAAAGTTACCTACAACTCACCTTACGGCAAGCAGTTCCCGGGCAGCGGCGACACAGCCCTCAACGACGGCATCACCGGCACAACCGACCTCAACGACGGATTCAACCAGGGATTTGCCAACAAAGACCTTGACATAGTTTTCGACCTTGGTCAGAAGACGTCATTCACCACCGTGACAGGGTCGTTCACCCAAAGCATTGGCGCGTGGGTATATCTGCCCGAGGCTTTGTCGGTATATACATCAGATGACGGCAAGAACTTCCGCTTCGCAGCCAAGGCCGACAACCCGTTCGACCGTGACAATCAGGTGATACGTAAGCAGATAACCGTCACCGGCGACTTCAATGCCCGATATGTCAAGGTAATTGCAACCAACCCCATAACTCCCAAAGGACTCCCCGGCGAAGGATACAAAAACTGGATATTCGCCGACGAGATATTCATACTCTAAACCCGGCTTGCCGGCACGGCCGGTGATGGTTTGCTGGAACTGCCGGTAATGGTTTGCTGGCACTGCGGTTTTGTATTGCTGGCACTGCCTCCGGCGGCCCTTCCGGGGGAGGGGTCACGGACCCCGTTTTGATATGTTTGAGGAACAACTAAGAACATAATTACGAAAGATATGGATAAAGGCGTTCGACTATCGTCTCACACCTTTATCCATATCTTTCGTTTTTGGCCCTGGGGTTGAGTGCCTTAAAGAATCTCAACAGGGGCATGACCTCAACGGAAAGAGTGCGGAAACAAAACAGAAACAATAACAGTAGAGCGGCAATCATAAGCAGCACAACCGCAACCACCAGCACAGCGGAGAGCGGAACGGAGCCTGCGGAGGGCCCAGCATGAAAGTAATGTGCATCACTGCCGTCCCTAATTCACCGCCCTACATATTACTCCCCGATATGCGGCCCTCCGTTGGGGGATTTCATTCCACCGCGAGGTGCGGACCCTTTCGATAGTCTGCCGGTCCCCTCACCGTCCTGCCTGTGCAAAAAAATGTCGGGCGCAAATCCGCCCGCCTCAAATTTATGCCGATTCTTTGTCCCCAAGGGGAGCGGTTATAATAGTTTCTGAATCAAGGGAAAGGCTTTATGAGATGATAATCAAGTGAACTTACTTGTTTAAATCGTTTTAGGGCTTGGTGCGTTTTGCAGACACGCGACTACTGTTTGGGATGTTGTGAAAAAAATGTATCTTTGTGGTGGAAACGATCTGCCGTAAGAGCTTGGCAGACTTGTATTTGCTTGATTAACCCTAACATTTAAGGCAATGAACGACCCTAAACTTATCGTGCCTTTATCTTTGTTGTCGTTGGTACCGGCAACGGTAGGCGCGGCCGGAAAGAACGGCGATAGCGAGCCGTCTATTAATCGTCCCAATATAGTATATATAATGACGGACGACCACTCGTACCAGATGTTGAGCGCATACGACCGCTCTCACATGTCGACGCCGAATCTTGACAGAATGGCTCGTGCGGGGGTCAAGTTTACCAACAGTTTTGTATGTAACTCCATATCAGGGCCTTCGCGCGCAGTATTGCTGACAGGAAAGCATAGTCACATGAATGGTATGATAGACAACTCGGTGGTGTTCGACTCCACGCAGCTCACATTCCCGAAGGTGTTGCAGACGTTGGGATATCAGACGGCCATAGTGGGTAAATGGCACTTGGGCGGACGTCCCGCAGGATTCGACTTCTGGACCATACTGCCGGGCCAGGGCAACTATTACAATCCCGATTTCATAACACCCCAGGGTACGGAAAAGTGTGACGGCTATGTCACCAATATAATAACCGACAAAAGCATCGACTGGCTGAAACATCGCGACACATCGCGTCCTTTCTGTCTGATGGTTCACCATAAGGCGGTGCATAGGGTGTGGATGTCTGATACCACCGATTTGGAGTGCTTTGAAGACAAGGTTTTCGATATCCCCGAAAACTTTTATGACGATTATGCCTACCGTAAGGCGGCAGCACTTCAGGAGATGAGCATTGATAAGGACATGGACTTGGCGTACGACCTTAAGGTTCGTAATGTGAAAAGCCGCTTTTGGGAGCCTTACGGCGAGTACAATCGCATGAACGAGGCGCAGAAAAAGGCGTGGGATAAAGTTTATGGCCCTATAAACGAGGAGTTTGCCGCTGCTGACCTTTCGGGTAAAGAGCTTGTTGAGTGGAAGTATCAGCGTTACATGCGCGACTATGCCAAGGCAGTAAAGTCGCTCGACGATAATGTGGGTCGGCTGCTCGACTATTTGGAAAAAGAGGGATTACTCGACAATACCGTCGTGGTGTACGCCTCAGACCAGGGCTTCTATATGGGTGAGCATGGTTGGTTTGACAAGCGATTCATGTACGAGGAGTCGATGCGCACACCTCTTATCATGATGTTGCCTCCGTCGTTTCAGCGTCATGGCGACGTGCCCCAGTTAGTGCAGAACATAGATTACGCCCCCACGTTCATAGAGATGGCCGGAGGAGTCGTGCCCGAAGAGATGCAGGGCGTATCGTTGTTGCCTCTGCTTGAAAGCAAGCGTAAGGCATCGTCAGCGGCAAGGCATTGGCGACGCTCTCTATATTACCACTATTTTGAATATCCCGCAGAGCATGCCGTAAGACGTCATTATGGCGTGAGATCTGAGCGTTACAAGCTCATCCACTTCTATGGCGACGATATTGACGAATGGGAGCTTTACGACCTCAAGACCGACCCTACAGAGATGCAGAACGTCTACGACAATCCTCGTTACAAGGTGATACGCGAGGCCTTGCACGCCGAATTAGAACGCCTGAGAGAGCATTATAAAGACGATACCTTATAAGCCATCGCACAGACATGCCTTTGCACTCACTGCGGATAATGGTTTGCGGTCACTGTCCTTGCTGGCACTGCCGGTGATGATTTGCTGGAACTGCCTCCGGCGGCCCTTCCGGGGGAGGGGTCACGGACCCCGTTTTGATATTTTTGAGGAACAACTAAGCGGATAATTACATCTATCCCATAAATGTGTTTCGACATACGTCTCACACATTTATGGGATAGATGTTTTTGGCCCTTGGATTGAGTGCCTGAAGGATATTCAACAGGGGCATGACTCTCAACGGAGATAGTGCGGAAACAAAACAGAAACAATAACAGCAGCGCTGCAACC
>JAIECQ010000113.1 GCA_029068395.1 Rikenellaceae bacterium | reverse complement strand
CATACATATTATTCACCGATGTGCGGCCCTCCGTTGGGGGAGGCTCCGGGCCGCTCGGGCTTCGTTCCTCAGCCCGGATACAAAGAATTTTTGCTTACGGCATACTTCGTTATGCCGGACATAAGGAATAGTGTGCGGTTTCGTTACACTCAGACCGCGGGGGGCTTTAATTGCTATAGCTATTTACTGCTGTTTTCATTCCTTGTGCTTTCATTCCCTTGGTGGTTGTGGGCCGACCGCAGGTCGGCCTCATCGGCGAGGAGGTCGAGGGCGTTATGATGGTCAGGCGTGGCGAGTGACAAAGACGTGCGGCACCTTGGGTTGCCCGGTACGTGCCTTTAGCGTGGAGGAGCCACGGGCCGAGCCTGCGGAGGCAAGCGGGTAAGTGACGCGCTTCACCGCCTACCCTTAGTCACTGCCTATAATTACGTGACAGGATTACGGGCCTCCGCGGGGGGAGGGTCGGCCCGTTGCGGCTCGTACCTCGCCGCCCTGCCGGCGCAAAAGCCATGCGGTGTGGAATAATGTCTGCACAAAAGCCCTGCCGGAACAAAAACAACCTGAGCAAAAAGCCCCCGCAAAAGCATCTCGGTTAAATGAAAGTATGCGGTTTCGTTTCACTCAAACTGACCTTCCGGAACAAAAGCCATGTGGAGCAAAAACTATCTGTGCAAAAGCCCACGCAGAACAAAGTTTCCCGAAACACAAAACACCTAACCCCCAAACCCTGCCGCCCAACCAATAACACCCCTCTAATTCCGTGGAGTTTCCCGCTGTCGGTTGCCGCGGCGGCTCGGACGGTACGTTGTACTACGCGGGTACGGACGGCCTCTATTGGTCGTTAGTTGCGTATGATTCTAACCTCGCGTACTACCTGTACTTCAGCAGCAGTAATTTGTACGTGCTCAATGGCTACGATAGGCGTAACGGTTTTAGCGTGCGTTGTGTCCGCTAAATATTAATACTTTGGTTCTTTGATTTCTTTGATTCTTACCCGAGGGCTTGCGTAAGCGGTTGTGGACAGGTTGCTGGCTGGTGATTCGGTTGTGCGTGCTTTTGCTGCCCTGCCCGCTATGCTTTGCCTCTCTGCTGTTATGATTTCTGTTTTGTTTCCGCACCCTTTCCGTCGAGCGTCCTGCCCCTGTTGAATACTTTTCAGGCATTCAACCCAAGGGCCAAAAACAGCTATCCCATAAATGTGTGAGACGTATGTCGAAACACATTTATGGGATAGCTGTACTTATCCGCTTAGTTTGCCCTCAAACATATCAAAACGGGGTCCGCGACCCCTCCCCCGGAAGGGCCGCCGGAGGCAGTTTCAGTAAACCATCACCGCAGTACCAGCAAACCAAAACGGCACTGCCAGCAATACAATACCGGCAGTGAAGGCACACCATTATCCGCACTGCCTGGGTTGTCATCTGTTTTCGTACATTGTGCGATAATAGTTTTCGTATTCGCCTGAGGTGATGTTATCGACCCATGCGGTGTTGTCGAGATACCATTTGACTGTTGTCTCCATGCCCTGTTCGAAACGGATGCTCGGCTGCCATCCCAGTTCGTCTTTGAGCTTGGAGGAGTCTATGGCGTATCGCAGGTCGTGTCCCGCGCGGTCGGTTACGTAGGTTATAAGATCGAGGCTTTGTCCCTCGGGGTTGCCCGATAGCCTGTCGACGGTCTTTATCAGCAGTTTTACAAGGTCTATGTTGCGCCACTGGTTGAAGCCGCCTATGTTGTATGTCTGACCTGACCTGCCTCGGTGGAATATGAGGTCTATGGCCCGGGCGTGGTCTTCGACATAGAGCCAGTCGCGCACGTTGTCGCCGCTACCATATACGGGCAGCGGTCTGCGGTGGCGTATGTTGTTTATAAACAGAGGTATCAGCTTTTCGGGAAACTGATAGGGTCCGTAATTGTTAGAGCAGTTGGTCACTATGGCGGGCATACCGTAAGTGTCGCAATAGGCGCGCACGAAATGGTCGCTCGAGGCCTTGGACGCGGAATATGGGCTGTGGGGGTCGTAACGTGTCGTCTCGGTGAAGAGGCTGTCGCCTAGAGGGAGCGCCCCGTACACCTCGTCGGTGGATATGTGATAAAAGAGCTTGCCCTCATACGAACCCTGCCACCTCTCCCTGGCGGCCTGCAACAGGGTGAGGGTGCCCATCACATTGGTGCGGGCGAAGATGAAAGGGTCGGTGATGGAACGGTCAACGTGGCTCTCGGCGGCAAGATGTATCACGCCGTCAATGTCATGCCCGGCAAACACCTTGCGCATGAGGTCGATGTCGCATATGTCGCCCTTCACGAACGTGTAGTTCGTTTTGTGCTCTATGTCGGCGAGGTTGGCCAGATTACCCGCGTATGTCAGCTTGTCCAGGTTGACTATGTGATAGTCGGGGTGGTTGTTGACCATAAGACGCACCACGTGCGAGCCGATAAATCCGGCGCCGCCGGTTATCAATATGTTTCTGTTTGCCATTCTATCTTGTTGTTTTGTATGTTTATGACTTTGTCGCACTCATGTCATACCCCGCCATGGCATGATGTCAAACCGATGCACGGAGCATCTTGTCGAGCGAGTCGCTCCAGTGGGGTATCGCAAGACCTGTGCACTCTTTGAACTTGCTTTTGTCGAGCACCGAGAAACATGGCCGCACCGCCTTGGTGGGATATTGGCATGACCGGCAAGGCGTTATGCGGCAGCCTGTGTGACCTGCCAGCGCCGCTATGCGGTGGGCGAAGTCAAACCACGAACATACCCCCTCGTCGGAGTAGTGAAACAGGCCCGAGAGGTTGCGGTGCATGCGTCGCTCTATCATGTGCACGATGGCGTCGGCAAGGTCGCCGGCATATGTGGGTGTCCCCACCTGGTCAAACACCACGCCAAGGGTGTCACGCTCTCCGGTAAGGCGCAACATGGTCTTGACGAAGTTGTTGCCGAATAGCGAATAGAGCCACGATGTGCGTATGACTATATGTCGGCATCCCGATGCGGTCACCGCCTGCTCGCCCTCGGCCTTTGAAAGCCCGTATGCAGATAAGGGAGCTATGGGGTCATCTTCGACATAGGGCCTGCACTCCTTGCCGTCAAATACATAGTCGGTAGATATGTGTATCATGGCGGTATCGTGACGGGCGCATGCCTCGGCTATGTATCCGGGGGCTATGGCGTTGACCCGTCGGGCTGTCGGCATGTCGTCTTCAGCCCCCTCCACGTTGGTATATGCGGCGCAGTTGACAACAACGTCTATGCGGTGGCTGTCGAAGAAGCGATTCACAGCCCCCTTGTCGGTTATGTCAAGCCCTGACGACGAGGTGAATATCCAATTGTCTTGTGACGAGCCTGCCGACAGGGCGACATGGCGGCCCAACTGACCAGTGGCGCCGGTGACAAGTATCGTCTCACTGCCCATAATAGTCTGTGTTATAATCGAATAGCTCTTTCGTATCGCAAAGCAACGGATGGCACGAGTCTTTGTCTGATATTATGATGTCGCGGCTGTCTATGCGCCAGTCAATGGCCAAAGCGGGGTCGTTCCACGCAATGCCTCCCTCGCTTTGGGGGGCGTAATAGTTGTCGCACTTGTATTGGAACACGGCAGTGTCGCTCAGTACCGAGAATCCGTGGGCGAACCCCCGCGGCACGAACAACTGCCGGCGGTTGTCTTCGGTAAGCTCAACGGCCACATGGCGTCCGAAGGTGGGCGAGTGACGTCTTATGTCGACGGCCACATCGAGCACACGCCCTTTGACCACGCGCACCAGCTTGCCCTGGGCGTGCTGCCCCCTCTGGAAATGGAGCCCGCGCACCACCCCGTAAGACGATGACGACTCATTGTCTTGCACAAAACGTATGTCGCACACGTTCTGCCCGAACTCCCTCTGCGAGAAGCTCTCGAAGAAATAGCCGCGCCGGTCTTCATACAGCTTCGGCTCTATTATCACCACACCCTCTATGTCGGTCTTTATGAAGTTCATCTGTTCCTGTCTTTGTCGTTGAGTAACTTGAGCAGATATCTGCCATATTGGTTAGATGCCATGGGTCGGGCCAGAGAGAGCATCTTGTCGCGGTCTATCCACCCTTTGACATAGGCTATGCCCTCTAAACACGCTACCTTAAGCCCCTGTCTCTTTTCGAGCACCTCTATGAATATCGAGGCCTCGCTCAGCGAGTCGTGCGTGCCGGTGTCGAGCCATGCGAACCCGCGGCCCAGGGTCTGCACCTTAAGGCGGCCCTCCTCAAGGAAAGCACGGTTTACCGATGTTATCTCAAGCTCGCCGCGCGCCGAGGGCTTCACCTTTTTGGCCGTATCTACCACACTGTTGGGATAGAAATAGAGGCCCACCACGGCGTAGTCTGACTTGGGCTCGGCGGGCTTCTCCTCTATGGATATGCAGTTGCCGGCGGCGTCAAACTCGGCCACGCCGTAACGCTCGGGGTCTTCAACCCTGTAGCCGAATATGGTGGCCTTGTCATCTTGCGTGACCGTGCGCACCGCCTCTTTGAGTATCGACTGTAGACCGGCGCCCTGGAATATGTTGTCGCCGAGCACCATGCACACGTGGTCGTCGCCTATGAATCTCTCGCCTATGATGAAGGCCTGCGCCAAACCGTCGGGCGAGGGCTGCTCGGCATATTCGAAGCGCACGCCGAAGTCTGACCCGTCACCCAAGAGGCGCTTGAAGCCGGGAAGGTCGGCAGGGGTCGATATTATGAGTATGTCGCGTATGTCGGCCAGCATGAGCACCGAGATGGGGTAATAGATCATCGGTTTGTCATACACGGGGAGCAGCTGTTTGCTCACGCCTTTGGTTATGGGATAGAGACGGGTGCCGTTGCCGCCTGCCAAAACGATGCCTTTCATGCTATTAGGTTTGCTTGTGTGATGCAGTCTGTCTATTGCCTCTCAGACAGTAAACAGCGCTTGCGTTCAGATAACAAAAATAATGATTGTTTGGGGAATAATACAAAAAGGGATAAAAAATTTACTCTGATGCTGTTTTTTGGCAATTGACATCTTTTTTCATAATATTGCATCGCGACGGAAACTTTTTGGACTCTTGTTCGTTTAAGCAATATAAAAGAGTGATTGATGACCGAAGAGATGTTCAACGAATGTGTGGCCACGCTGACCGACGGCCTGTACCGTTTTACGGTCAGGTGCGTGGGCGACGGCGCCACTGCGGAGGACATTGTGCAAGAGAGTTTCATGCGCATGTGGCAGTCGCGACACAAGGTGCGTCCGGGGTGTCACAAGAGCTACCTGTACACCATAGCCTATCGTCTGGCTATAGATGTGATACGCTCGCGACGTTTCTCGTCAGATGTGACACTCGACCGCATATCGTCGGCGGGTGAAGACGGAGGTTATGACGACACCGGCCACATAGTGCTTCAGGCGGTAGACCGTCTGAAACCCGAATGGAAGAGCGTCATACTGTTGCGCCACTGGGAGGGTTACTCTTATGATGAGATAGCTCAGATAATGGATATCACGCTGGCGCAGGTCAAGATTTATCTGTTCAGGGCGCGCACCGAGCTTCGGCATATCATAGGGTCGCTTGATAATGTTGTGTAAGTTATGGAAGAGGAAAGAATCATAGGCTTGATTGTCGATCATTACGACGGCACCCTGTCGCATGAGCAAGAGGGTCTGCTGGCCCGCCTTGTCGACAATGACGCCTCGGTGCGGGCCATGTATGACGACTACGGCGCCTCGATGGGTCTGTCGGTGCCTCCTCCCGAGGCGGCCGACACCGAGGCGTTGAGGCGCGGGGTGATGATGGCGGTGGCGGCGGCAAAGGGGCGGACACGTCGCCGTCGTGTGATGTCTGTCGTGGCGGCGGCAGCGGCGGTGGCAACCATATTTGCGGTGCTCACATACGACACAGGCAGCAGGACGGAGATCGTGCCTGTAATGGCGGTAAACGTAGGCGACAGGCTGACAGGCGACATTTCGCCGGAAGGGACGCCGGCCAATGATACGGAACAGCCGCATGCAGAGCCTATGAAGGTGTATCACCAGCCCAAGGTGTCGGAACGCAAGCGTGAGGTCACACCGGCAACACGCAGGCATGACAATCAGGTTGTGACCGCAGAGGAGCGTGAGGAGTTTTTCCTTGCCGCACCGTTGGATATGATAGCCTTGGAGCATGACCCCGCCGATATGTTGGGCGCCCTGTCGTCATTGCCCGAGATATATGCCGGGTATTCGCGTTATGCCCCTGGCAAGGGATTTCAGGTGAGGATTACCGAGATTGTACGGAATATTAAAACAATAGCTTTATGAGATATCTTATAACCGTATCGCTGGCTTTGGTGGCTCTGGGCGCATCGGCCCAAAACACAGACAAGGCCGGACGCAAATCAAATGGCACACGTGAGATAATAGAGCTGCCATGCGACAGCCTCAGGCAAGAACGCGAGGTGCTGATATTGGATGACGCTCTTGACGGCCCTGTGATAGAAGAAGACACTCCGTCGGGCGAACATCGCTATGTGTCGATGGACGCCTTCTCAGGCAGAGTAAGCCCCAAAAAGGTGCGATTCGGCGTCATAGGCAGCCACTGGGCCGGGGTGTCGTTCGGATACTCAGGCATGGTGTCAGGGTTAGGATCATGGCGCCTGCCCGACGAAGCAGCCTATCTCGACCAACGTGCCAACTCGCCGGGTCTGAATATCAACATCTTCGGACTGGAGCTTGTCTCGTCACGCCATTTCGCACTGGTGACAGGTTTGGGACTGGAGTTCAACAACTATCGTTTCCGCGAGCCTATGATACTGCGTCGCTCGTCAGAGAGCGGCACATATCCCGACTACAGCATTCACGACTCAGGGGGCAACATAGCCAAGTCGAAGCTGTCTACCAATTATATAAACATACCGCTGCTGGCAGAGTTTCGATTCGGATGCAAGAAAGGCGACAGCGGCAAAGCCGGATATCTATATGCCGGCATAGTAGGAGGATGGGGGTATAACATTCACTCCAAAGCTCGCTACAACAACGGCTCGGGACGCATGCGCCGCATGAAGGACCACAACATAGGCTTCCATAATTTCAGGTACGGATATACCGTCGGAATAGGATACTCTCATTACGGACTCTATATGCAATACTACCCCAAGCCTATGTTTAAAAACGGCCCCGAAGTGAGACAGATAAGCGTGGGCCTCAGCCTTAACTGGGGAAAGGTACTTTAGCAGAGATTGCCGTCACTGCCGGTGATGGTTTGCTGGCACTGCCGTTTTGTATTGCTGGCACTGCCTCCGGCGGCCCTTCCGGGGGAGGGGTCTTGGACCCCGTTTTGATATGTTTGAGGACAAACTAAGAACATAAGTACGAAAGATATGGATAAAGGCGTTCGACTATCGTCTCTCACCTTTATCCATATCTTTCGTTTTTGGCCCTTGGGTTGAGTGCCTGAAGGATATTCAACAGGGGCAGGACTCTCGCGGAAAAACGTGAAAGCAAAACAGAAACAATAACAGCAGGGCGGCAAAGCATAGCGGGCAGTGCAGCAAAAGCACGCACAACTGAACCACCAGCCGGCTCCGGCCAACTTTGACCCTTACGCAATCCCTCGGGGAAGAATCAAAGAAATCAAAGAACCAAAGTATTAATATTTAGCGGACACAACGCACGCTATTAGCAGTCTGCCTACTACTGCTGCTGAACACGCCATTAGCACTATTAGAGAAGCTCATGTAATAGGCGTTATAAGAACCCTTGGCAACTGACGACCAATATGTGCCGTAAACACCTGTATTTGTCAACGACCCGGACGAATTGTTATCGCGGCCACCGACAGCGGGAAACTCCACGGAATTAGATGGGTGTTATTGATTGGGCGGTAGAGGTTTGGAGGTTAGGTGTTTTTTGTTTCGGAAAGATTTGTTCCGCGTGGGCTTTGCACCGCGTGGGCGCGGTCTGAGTGCAACGAAACCGCACATTTTCATTTAACCGAGATGCTTTTGCGGGGGCTTTCTGCACAGATAGTTTTTGCGCCGGCAGGGCGGCGAGGTACGAGCCGCAACGGGCCGACCCTCCCCCCGCGGAGGCCCGTAACACCGCCACGCAATTATAGGCCGTGACTAAGTCACGGCAGTTATGCGCGTCACTTTCACGCCTTGCCTCCGCAGGCTCGGCCCGTGGCTCCTTCACGCTAAAGGTACGTACCGGCCAACCCAAGGTGCCGCACATCTTTGTCACTCACCACGCCAGAGCATTATCACGCCCTCGACTTCCACGACGATGAGGCCGGCGCTGGCGCCGGCCCACCGCGGTCTGAGTGCAACGAAACCGCACACTATTCCTTGTGCCCGGGACGAGGCAACGAGTCCCGAGCGGCCCGGAGCCTCCCCCAACGGAGGGCCGCAGCCCCGCACAGCAATATATATGACAGTGAATTAGTGACGGTAATGATGCACATAACTTTCACGCTGTGCCCTCCGCAGGCTCCGTTCCGCTCTCCGCTGTGCCGGTGGTTGCGGCTGTGCTGCTTATGATTGCCGCGCTACTGTTATGCTTGCTGCATGCCCGGCATTACGAAGTATGCCGTAAGCAAAGACTCCTTATAACCGGGCTGAGGAACGAGTCCCGAGCGGCCCGGAGCCTCCCCCAACGGAGGGCCGCAGCCCCGCACAGTAATATATATGACAGTGAATTAGTAACGGCAGTAATGCTCTTCATTTTCTTGCTGTGCCCTCCGCAGGCTCCGCGCCGCTCTCCGCTGTGCCGGGGGGGTACGGCTGTGCTGCTATGCTTTGCTGCGCTGCTGTTATTGTTTCTGTTTTGCTTCCGCACCCTTTCCGTCGAGAGTCATGGCCCCTGTTGAATATCTTCCAGGCACTCAATCCAAGGGCCAAAAACGGATAATGCGATAAAGGTGTGAGACGACAGTCGAAACGCCTTTATCGCATTATCCGTACTTATCCGCTTAGTTGTTCCTCAAACATATCAAAACGGGGTCCGCGACCCCTCCCCCGGAAGGGCCGCCGGAGGCAGTTCCAGCAAACCTTCACCGGCAGTGTCAGCAAGGCAAGTGGTTAGTATGTTGTGTGTAATTTCCGCATACATTTTGCACAGTTGAAAAAAATCATTATACTTGCTTGCTGAAATATTCTATGCAAACGTCACGTACAGAATAAAGAGACCTAACAGAACATATAGACGCAATGAAAAGCAACAAAGATTTCCGGGAAAGGCATCACTCCTCGGATGATTTGCTGAAGAAGCCCACAAGGCTTGAGCCCAACAGAAAAAGCGGCAAGGAACGCATCATAATCGACGACGACTATGATGAAGATGAGTTGTATCAGCCCAAGAGAGAGTCTATACTCGACTATTTCGACAACGACGACGAATGACCGGACGGTCGGAATATGAGACACTTAACAGCAATTGCCGATGGAACGACTTGCAATGGTTTCAGGTGTGGCCACACGATACTACGCCAGTAAAGACATAGGTTCGCGACCTGTGGCGCTATTGATACACGGCTACATGGAGTCGATAGAGTCGTGGGGTGAGATGATATCACTGTTAGAGCCACACATGGGGATAGTGGCTTTCGATTTGCCGGGCCACGGTATTTCGGAGACGCCCACAGGCGAGTGTTCGATGGACTACTTTGCCGATTTAGCCTGTGCCCTGCTCGACAAGGAGGGCATAGAGAAGGCGGCGGTGGTAGGGCACTCTATGGGCGGATATGTGGCGGCGTCGTTTGCCGTGCGTTACCCCAACCGATGCTCGGCTTTAGTGTTGCTCAACAGTTCGCCGTTAGGCGACACTCCTGAACGTGCCGAGGCAAGGATGCGCGAGATAAAAATCATCGAGAGCGGACGCAAGGAGCTTCTGACGTCGCTCAACCCATCACGCAGTTTTGCTCCTGAGAATGTCAAACGCATGGCTGAGACGATAGACGGCCTCACCGAGCAGGCCATGATGACCGACGACCAAGGGATAGTGGCCTCTCTTCGCGGCATGATGAAGCGTCATGACTATTCGGCGGAGTTGCGCAAGTTGCCCATACCACAGGCGGCGATATTCGGTACCTGCGACACATTCATCCCTGAAGATGCCCGCAACACCATAATGGCTGCCACACCGCAGATGAAGCACCTGATATTGAGCGGCACAGGTCACCAGTCGGCCCGAGAGAACCCTCAGAAGGTTGCTCGTATTATCTCCGACATAATAGCTCAAGATGATAGCCCTATTTCAGGAGACTAATTATATTCAGTTTTTCTTCAAAGCTATGTTTCATAATAAATCTGCCCTCCAAAAGTTGGACACGAAACTTTTGGGGGGCAGTTCACGATGCGAGGCTTTTTTGTGTCCGCATGTTTTCTCCGCAAGGCTTAGGTCCTTATAACGGGGGTGTGACTGCGTGGTTTTTCTCCGGCAGGCTGTCGAAAAGGGGACCGTGCCCCCGCAACGGGCCGACCCTCCCCTCCCCGCTGAGGCCGGCGCCAGCACCGGCCCATAACCATTAGGCAATCCCTCGTGGAAGAATCAAAGCAATCAAAGAACCAAAGTATTAATATTTAGCGGACACAACGCACGCTACGACCGACCTGCTTACTGTTCCAATCCACGAGCAAACTACTGCTATCGAAGTACAGGTAGTACGCATTGCTAGTATTAGACGTGTAGGTAACTGATGACCAATAGTCTCCGTACACACCCGCGCGGTACAATGTACCGGACGAATTGTTGCCGCGGTAACCGACAGCGGGAAACTCCTCCGCCAACCACAAAGCCACACCCTCTTGTCATGTTTATCTCTGCAATTTGCAGTGTGGCTGAAAATAAAAGAGACGGATGGTCAACATCCGTCTCTTTTTGTAGCAATCATCAATATATTACCAGATGATGACACGCTCCTCTTCGGGCATATACATCTGTCCGTCAGTTATGCCGAACGCGTCATAGAACGACTGCAAGTTGCGTAACGTGGCGTTGACGCGCCATTTGCCGAGAGAGTGAACATCAGCCTTGGTGAGGCGGGCTATCTCTTCATCGCGTATGTTCTGTGCCCATACGGCAGCATATCCCAGATAGAAGCGCTGTGCATCGGTAAATCCGTCGATAGGCGCGGGAGCCTCTTTGCCGTCGAGAGAGTTGCGGTAAGCGGTCCATGCCACACGCAGACCACCCTGGTCGGCAATGTTCTCGCCAAGACAGAGAGCGCCATTGGCATAAATGGCCGGCTGATCGCCTTTGGCCGGCAGCACCTCTATGGCGTTGAACTGCGCCACAAGAGTGTCGGTCTTCGCCTTGAAAGCAGCTGCGTCGGCATCGGTCCACCAGTTGTTCATGTTGCCGTCCTTGTCGAAATTGCGTCCCTGGTCGTCAAATCCGTGGGTCATCTCATGACCTATAACCACGCCTATGGCACCGTAATTGACAGCATCATCGGCAGATGAGTTGAAGAAGGGAGGCTGTAGTATGGCCGCAGGGAAACATATCTCGTTGGTAGTGGGGTTGTAATAGGCGTTGACCATCTGGGGAGGCATGTGCCACTCCTCTTTATCGACAGGTTTGCCGAGCTCTTTCATCTCGTCGGCATTGTACCATGAACCTATATGGGCGATATTCTCCCAATAGCTCTTGGCAGGATCGACCTCAAGGGTGGTATAATCTTTCCATTTGTCAGGATAACCTATCTTGACGGTAAAGGTGGCAAGCTTTTCCTTGGCACGGGCCTTGGTCTCGTCAGACATCCACTCCAGAGCGTCGATATGCTGGCCCAGAGCCTCTTGTAGGTTGCCAACCAACACCTTCATGCGCTCTTTGTCCTCCTCGGGGAAATATTCGGCAACATACATCTGGCCGACAGCCTCCGACAGATAGCTGTTAGGAACACCCATGGCACGCTTCCACCGCGGCTTCATCTCCTGCTGTCCGGCCATCGTGCGGCCGAAAAACTCGAAGACCGCATTCTGAAAATCGTCGCTAAGGTATGGCGCGGCCGAGTTGATGTAACGAGCTGCCAGATAGTAACGCAGATCGTCAAGCGGTGCGCTCTTGAGCAGACGGTTGGCATTGTCGAGCGACGAGGGGGTGGTGACAATGATAGTGTCAAAGTTGCCTATACCCACGGTTTTGTAATAGGCAGGCCAGTCTATGGCATCAAAACGTTTTTCAAAAACATTCCTTGCGACGGGATTGTATTGCGCCTGTATGTTACGCAACTCAACGTTAGACCACATCTTCTCGGCCAGCTTGGTCTCTATTGACATGACCCCTTTTACGGCTTTGTCTATCTCGGCTTCGGGCATGCCTGCCAAGGTGAATATCTTGGCCAGATACTCTTTATAGGCGGTACGGAAACGCTCGTTTTCGGCGTCAAGATAATAGTCGCGATTACCCATCATAAGGCCTGACTGTGAGGCGTAAAGGGCGTTGACAGAGCTGTTCATGAGGTCTGACTGGACCCCGACAGAGAAGAAGGGTGAGGATACAGACGAGTGGAGACGTGCCAGTGCATCTGTCAGCTCAGAACGCTTTTTGATGCCTAAAAGCTCGCCGACCACGGCTTTTATGGGAGCGGCACCCTCGGCATTGAGCCGCGCCGAGTCGAGCCCCATCTTGTAAAGATCGGAAATTTTCTGCTCTACAGAGCCTTTGTCGGCCTTCTTGTCTGTCATGCTTGCAAAAAGCTTGTTGATGCGTTTTTCATTGTTCTCACGAAGCACATCAAACGACCCGTAACGAGAAAACTCAGGCTTCAGAGGATTGCGCGCCTGCCAGCCGCCGGTAGCATATTGATAAAAGTCAGCATTAGGCGCAACCGTTACATCAAGGTTGGCCGTATCAATTGCCGGCGAAGTATTATTCTCCGAACATGCCATACAGACCATTGCAGCTAAAAATAAGATTTTCTTCATAATAAGATGATTTCGAGCCAAATAATAGACTCCATTTCTAACAAAGATAGTAACTTTTTTACCTACATCCAAGAAAATTGCCGTCACTGCGGATAATGGTGTGCTGGCGCTGCCGGTGATGGTTTGCCGGCAGCGCCGTTTTGTATTGCTGAAACTGCCTCCGGCGGCCCTTCCGGGGGAGGGGTCACGGACCCCGTTTTGATATTTTTGAGGAACAACTAAGCGGATAAGTACGAAAGATATGGATAAAGGCGTTCGACTATCGTCTCACACCTTTACCCCTATCTTTCGTTTTTGGACTGAGGAGTGGTCCTAAATGATATTAGACAGGGGCAGGACTCTCGACGGAAAGAGTGCGGAAGAAGTTCGGCAAAGCATAGCAGCATGGCGGCAAAGCACGCACAACCGAACCACCCGCCAGCAACCGGGCCACAACCCCTTATGCCCCCCCTCGGGTAAAAATCAAAGAAATCAAAGAACCAAAGAATTAATCATTGGCGGACACAACGCACGCTAAAACCGTCCTGCTTAGTGGTCCAATCCACATTCAAATTACTGCTACCGAAGAGCAGGTAGTACGCGCGGTTAGTATTAGACGCGTACGTAACTGACGACCAATAGTACCCGCTCACACCCGCGTAGCTCAACGTACCGGACGAGTCGTTGAAGCGGAAACCGACAGCGGGAAACTCCAATTTCTTAGAAGAGTCTGTCTTTAACGTCAAGGTAATATATCCGTAATCAGAAGAAGACCAGCCACCATTGTATGCTACGGTGCAATTATCTATCAGAGACTGAAATTCCGTGTTAGTTGGCAGGCGGTAACCCTCCGGGCAAGGGTGGGTATTCCAGTTACTGGGATAAGTCGACGTGTTCCACGACCCGCTTGGGGTAGCGCCACCTAACGACCCCGTGCTGTTCCACGCCACGTTGATGCCATACTGGTAGAACTTACCGTGTGACTCTGCGCGCACGCCGGTACACTCAGATGGCAGCTTGGTGGCGAAGGTAGCGCCGCCGGAAGCCTGTTTGGCAGGTGCGTGGTTTTTGTTTTGACAGAGGTTTTGCAACTTATAGGGTTACCCGAAGGGTTTTGCTGTACCGCATGGTTTTCCGCTCCGGCAGGATTTTGTGCCGGAGGGACGGCGAGATCTGAGTGAAACGAAACCGCACACTTTCATTTAACCGAGATGCTTTTGCGGGAGCTTTTGCACAGGTAGTTTTTGCGCCGCATGGCTTTTGGCTAGCCGGTTTTTGGCTGGCAGGTTTTTGCAGCGGCAGCTTTGCACCGCATGGCTACCACCCCGGCAGGCTTTTTCGCCGGCAGGGCGGCGAGGCACGAGCCGCAACGGGCCGACCCTCCCCCCGCGGAGGCCCGTAACCCCGCCAAGTGATTGTAGGCAGTGACTAAGTCACGGCAGTGATGCGCGTTACTTTCACGCCTTGCCCTCCGCAGGCTCGGCCCGTGGCTTCTCCAGGCTAAAGGCACGTACCGGCCAACCCAAGGTGCCGCACATCTTTGTCTCTCACCACGCCAGAGCATCATCACACCATTGACCTCCACGACGATGAGGCCGACCTGCGGTCGGCCCACAACCACCAAGGGAATGAAAGCACAAGGAATGAAAACACCAGTAAATAGCTATGGCAATTAAGGCAGCCCACCGCGGTCTGAGTGTAACGAAACCGCACATATTCCTTATCAGAGGCATTACGAAGTATGCCGTAAGCCAAAATTCCTTATACCCGGGCTGAGGAACGAAGCCCGAGCGGCCCGGAGCCTCCCCCAACGGAGGGCCGCACATCGGTGAATAATATGTATG
>JAIECQ010000112.1 GCA_029068395.1 Rikenellaceae bacterium | reverse complement strand
CCGCCATCCCCGTCCGTGACGACGCCTCTGCCATTGCCGGCACACGCCCCGCCGAGACCGTCACCCCCGCCGACCCCGGCATGTCGCGGACCAGTGCCGAACGCAGGCTCAAAGAGTTCCTGCAAAAAGGGGTGCGCGACCGCCGCTTTCCCGGAGGCCAGCTGGTGGTGGGCACCCGCAAAGGACCCATCTACTCTACATGCGTCGGCTCGTTCGACTACAACGGCAGCCACAGGGTTACAGACACCGACCTTTACGACCTAGCCTCGCTAACCAAGATAATGTCAACCACGCTCGCTGCCATGCACCTTTACGGCGAGGGCAAAATAGGCCTGACCGACAAACTTGGCACGGTGGTACCCCAATACGAAGGGACTCAGGTGGCAGACCTTACCGTGCGCGAACTTCTGCGTCACACCTCGGGCATGTTCCCCGTTGTCTATGTCTGCGAGCTGGTGGGCCAATCGTTGCGCGACAGTGTCTCGCTGCTCAGTCCGGTTGCCGACTCGCTGCATACCGTCAAGGTGGCCCCGCGCATATATATGGTCGACACCTTCGTCTACAGAAACCACTACGTGAGCGACCATCCCGACAGCGCCACCCTCTTTGCCGTATCGCCCCGTCTGTGGGTCTATCCGTCGCTGCTTCCGGCCATAGACTCGGCGGTGGTGGCCTCGTTCATACCCGAACAACGCGGCCATTTCCGCTACAGCTGCCTCAACTTCTATTTCCTGCAAAAGATAGTCGAGGCACGCAGCGGCAAACCGCTCGACGAGTATGTAGGCCATATATACGGGAAAATGAATCTGAAAAACATAGGTTACAGGCCCTTGAAGTGGAGCACCCTCGACCGCATCGCCCCCACCGAATATGACATGATGATGCGTCGCGACACCATACGCGGATATGTGCACGACGAGTTCTGCGCCACCCTCGGGGGAGTGTGCGGCAATGCAGGACTGTTTGCCAACGCCGCCGACGTGGCCTCCATCTGTCAGATGTTCCTGTCAAAGGGCGCATGGAACGGACAACAGGTGATAAAACCCGAGGTGCTGCACCTGTTCACCTCAGAGCAGATGCCCCCCGGCGGACGCATAACACGCGGCTTAGGGTTCGACAAGCTCAAAAAATATCCGTATGCGCCCACCTCTTACGGCCACACCGGTTTTACGGGCACATACTTCTGGTGCGACCCCGCCCTCGACCTATATGTGGTCTTCCTCACCAACGGCGTCTACCCCGCGCGCCTGAGAAAAACCCTCGGCAGCGAATACCGGAGCAACGTGTGGACACTGGCCAAAGAGCTGCGAAAGACCTACGGCACAACACGATAGAGGCGGGATGCCAGTAGCGCCATCCCACCCGTGCAACACTTGACGCACACACAATACAATAAAAGAAAACGTTTGTCGTTTTTAGTGTAATTACGCGACGGGAAATGCCGCCGACAAAATAACAAAAACTAAATGCCTATGGTTGAAGTTTCCTCCGGTTACGAACATGACAAAGCCATTGTTTACGCAAGCGACGACGAGCTTATGAAAATGTTGGTGTGCTGCGGCGATGAACAGCTCGCCCGTATAGACCAGATGCTACACGATGCGTTTGCAGACAACCAAATGTCGGCACAGTCTTAGTCGTCACGGCTTTTGTTCATCTTTTCGGGCAGGCGATATACGTCTGCCCGAAATTTGTCAGTCACATGCCATTATCATGGAAAAGCATTACCTTTGCAATGGAAACGTGCTCTCGACATTACGGAGAGCGGCACGGATATTAAGGGCATAATGATGTTCGGGCGTGGTGTGTAAAAAAACGGGCAACACCCTGGATTGCCCGCTATGCAAGACACCAAACCAAAAACGCACCATAAAAAGCAACCCATAAAGATGTTTGAATTCCTCTCCGACATATCGCAATTCGCCTTCATGCGCGATGCGCTGACAGCCTCGCTGCTGTGCGGGGTGGTGTGCGGCATAACAGGCAGCTACATAGTTGCCCGCCGACTTGTGTTCCTAAGCGGCGGCATCACCCACGCCTCGTTCGGCGGCATCGGGCTGGCCTGCTTCTTAGGGTTTGACCCTCTTCTGGGGGCGCTGCTCTTCTCGGTGGCCTCGGCCTTAGGGCTTGACGCCTTCACGGCAAAGGGAGGGGTGCGCGAAGACTCGGCCATAGGCGTGCTGTGGGCATTCGGCATGGCGGCAGGCATAATATTCATATTCCTGACCCCCGGTTACACCCCCGACCTTATGAGCTTCCTCTTCGGCTCCATACTCACCATCACAAAGCCGCTGCTGTGGTGGAGCGGGCTGCTGGCACTGACACTCGTGGTACTGTTCCTCTTTTTCGGACGCTCCATCATGTACATCGCCTTCGACCCCGAGTTTGCCGCCACCCAAAAGATGCCGGTGCGCCTTGTCAACGCCGTGATGATGTCGGTGGTTGCCGCCTCGGTGGTGATAACCATACGGCTCATAGGGGTGATGCTGCTGGTATCGCTGTTCACCATACCGCCGCTTATAGCAGGTGTCTTCGCCCGACGATTCTCACATATAGTGACAGGAGCGGTGGCCGTCACCATCGTCGGACTCATCGCCGGACTGTTCATGAGCCACCAGACACAACTGCCTCCGGGGGCGTCATCAACCATAATACTTGCAACCATATACCTGTTTTCCAAACTGTTGCGCACAATAAACATAAGACGCAAAAACACAAACGCCTCACACAATTTGCAACATAACTAAAAATACACTATATTTGCACATCATTATGCGGATGTGGTGAAATTGGTATACACGCCAGACTTAGGATCTGGTGGCGCAAGCCGTGGGGGTTCGATTCCCTTCATCCGCACACAAAAACGTCCGGAGCCTGACAACATCAGTCATCGCCTCCGGACGTTTTTTATTCCTGCACCACTGAAAACAGATATCCCCAAAACATTTTCATCAAAATTCAACTTTATGGGCGACATTTTTCCCAAAAAAGATTACCTTTGCTTAACAAATATAATTCACTCTCTATGAAACGGGTTGTTGTAGGTCTGTCGGGCGGTGTCGATTCAAGCGTTGCAGCCTACCTGCTCAAAGAGCAGGGCTATGACGTGGTCGCACTCTTCATGCGCAACTGGCACGACACCGAGGGCACACTCTCGGGCAGCTGCACATATGAAGACGACCGCCTCTTCGCCGAGATGGTGGCCCGCAAGCTCGACCTGCCGTTTCATTTCGTCGACCTTAGCGAGCAATACCGCAAAAGGGTTGTCGACTACATGTTTGACGAGTACGAACGCGGACGCACCCCCAACCCCGACGTGCTGTGCAACCGCGAAATCAAGTTCGACGCCTTTGTCGAAGAGGCCCTCAGGCTGGGTGCCGACTATGTGGCCACGGGTCACTATTGCCGCAAAGACGAGGTCACCGAGGCCGACGGCACCACCGCTTACCGCCTATTGGCCGGCCTCGACAGGGGCAAAGACCAGAGCTACTTCCTCTGCCAGCTCTCGCAAAAGCAACTGGAGCGCGCCCTCTTCCCCATAGGGCACCTTGAAAAAAGCGAGGTCAGACGCATCGCCGCGCTCGCTGGCCTTGCCACCGCCGAACGCAAAGACTCGCAAGGCATCTGCTTTGTGGGCAAGGTCGACCTGCCGGTCTTCCTGCAACAGAAGCTCAAGGCAAAGAGCGGCGACATAATAGAGATAGAGCCAGACAGCCCTGTGTATGACGACAGACACAACGACATAGCCGACAGCTCGACGGTAGAGCCGTCACTCCTGCCCGCCCTGTCAGAGCCTTACCGATATACCGCCGCCGACGGACGCAAGGTAGGCACCCACAACGGCGCCCACTTCTTCACCGTCGGCCAGCGCAAAGGGTTAGGTGTCGGAGGCAAGGCCGAGCCGCTCTTCGTCATAGCCATCGACACCGCTGACAACATCATATACACCGGGCAGGGACACTCCCACCCGGGACTGCTGCGCCGCGCCCTCTTCATGGATGACGGCCAAACGCACTGGATAAGGGCCTCGCAACGTCTGCTGCCGGGCCAACGCCGCCGCTACATGATGCGCATACGTTACCGCCAGCCCCTCCAGAGCGGCACCCTTTACGCCACCGCCGAGGGACTTTACATGGTGTTCGACTCTCCGCAGAGGGGCATCACCCCCGGACAGTTCGCCACCTGGTATGCCGACGACGGCGAGCTTGTAGGCTCGGGTGTGATAGACAAGTAAAACGTCCCGCAAGGATGCAAAACAGATGACAACGACACAAGCAATACCAGACAGCATATCATGAAAGTCTCAACTCTCATACTGACACTTCTATCGGCTACACTGTCACTGTCCGCATGGGCGCAGAACGGTCCGTCGGGGCAGATAGCATTCACCCCGCAGACCTACGATTTCGGCACCATAAAAGAGGTTGACGGCCCTGTCACATGCACCGTCACCTACCGCAACACCAGCGACCGGCCCTATGTCATAAACTTCGTGTCGGCAGGATGCGGATGCACCACCCCCGTTTACGACAAGGCGCCCCTTATGCCTGGCAAAGAGGCCCGCATGAAGATAACGTTCGACCCCAAAGACAGACCCGGATATTTCAGGAAAGAGGTCTATCTGGTAAGCAACGACCGCCGCTCTACCGACATTGTGACCATCACCGGCACCGTCGAGGGACGACCGCACAAAGTGACCGACGACTACCCCGTTGTCTTCACCCCCTCGCCGCTACGGGGAGAGAGCAACTCGGTATGGTTCGGCAACATACCCGTCGGCTACCGCCACACCAAGGCGGTGGGATTATACAACCCCACCGACCGCCCCTTGCACATCACGGTCGAGGCCTCCTCTGACGGCAGACTGTCGGTGAGCGCACCGTCGACAGTGCCGGCCAAAGGACGCGGCCAGCTCCTTGTCACATACGACCTTAAGAACGACCCCGTTTACGCCCCCTTCGCAGTGAGCATGACGCTGAAAGTCGACGGCACGGCTGTAGCCACCATAAAGGGCGAAGGCGTATCGACACCCGACTTCACCTCGCTCACATCCGACCAACGCATATCGGTGCCCCGTGCCGACCTATCGTCGCGGTTTCGCTACTTCGGCGACATAACAGCGGGTAGCAAGAACAGCCACCGCTTCACCATCACCAACGGCGGAGGCCGTCGTCTCGACATAGTGGGACTCTCTTGCTCATCGTCGCAGACCAGCTGCCGTCTCGACCGCAAGAGCCTCGAACCGGGCCAGAGCGCATTTGCAGATGTGACGGTGACACCCGCAGGCAAGGGACGCCTGAGCGAATCGGTTACGCTGGTGACCAACGACCCCACCGACCCCGTGCTCAAACTGAGGCTCACAGGCAACGTGAAATAGTCCGGACAACACACATACAACTGACAATAAACGCTATTTATATACGACGGTGCGAACGTGCCGAAACAAAACAGACACTATGTTTAAGATTGTAAAGAAAAAGATGCTGGCGGAAAACATCTGCCTTATGGACGTGGAGGCTCCCCGTGTAGCCCGTTCGGCGCGTCCCGGACAATTCGTCATAGTCAGGGTCGACGAGCGTGGCGAGCGTGTGCCGCTCACCATCTGCGATTACGACAACAGCAAAGGCACCGTCACCATAGTGACACAGGTGGTGGGAGCCTCGTCGGCACGTATATGCGCCCTTGAAGAGGGTGACTGCATCGCCAACTTCGCAGGTCCGTTAGGACGCCCGTCCGAGTTTGTGTATGAAAACATCGAAGAGCTGCGCAACAAGCGCATCATGTTCATTGCCGGAGGCCTGGGCACCGCTCCCGTCTATCCGCAGGTCAAATGGCTCTCTGAGCAGGGTGTCAAGGCCGATGTGATAGTGGGGGCCAAGAGCAAAAACCTGCTCATCATGCAAGACGAGATGCGCGCCGTGGCCGACAACCTCTACGTAGCCACCGACGACGGCTCGGAGGGGTTTCACGGACTTGTCACACAGCTGTTCGAGCAGCTGGTGGCACAAGGCAAGAACTATGACGTGGTGGTTGCCATAGGGCCAATGATAATGATGAAGTTCGTCTGCCTCACCACCGCCAAGTACGATATCAAGACCATCGTCAGCCTCAACTCGCTCATGGTCGACGGCACGGGCATGTGCGGCGCCTGTCGCGTGACGGTCGGCGGCAAGACCTACTTCACCTGCGTGGAGGGCCCCGAGTTCGACGGCCACAAGGTTGACTTCGACGAGGCCATGCGACGTCAGGCCCAATACCGCACCATCGAGAGCCGCAAGGCCAAAGCCGAGCAGGAGGCATTGGCAGGACACAAATGCAAGGTGGGACTGCACTAAAAAGGCACGTCAACACAATACACACAATAGACTGTGTACGAACAATTTAACAGCACTCAACTAACATCATACTTTAAGTAAACGTAGTAACGAAGATAACGACAAAACGCCCCAAAGCAGTTTTTTTTGTCAACAATAACGTCAAACAGGTGTCTCTGTCAGGCACCTCAACCGATAAAACCGAGATAGACTATGGCAAACAAGATACCGCGCACCCCCGTGCGTGAACAAGAGCCCTCTGTAAGGGCCACCAACTTCGAAGAGGTATGTTACGGCTATAACGAGAGCGAGGCGCGTATAGAGGCGAGCCGCTGTCTGGGATGCAAGAATCCGCGCTGCGTGGCGGCCTGCCCCGTGTCGCTTCAGATACCCCGATTCATAGGCCTGATAAACGATGGCGACTTTGCCGGAGCGGCCGCGGTAATAGCCGAAGACTCGCTGCTGCCGTCGGTGTGCGGACGTGTCTGTCCGCAAGAGACCCAGTGCGAGGGTGCGTGCATCCTCGGCGTCAAGTCTGAGCCTGTGGCCATAGGCAAATTAGAGCGTTTCATAGGCGACTGGGGCCACACCACAGGGTCGGTAGACATCAAATGCGCCCCCTTCAACGGTCACAAGGTGGCGGTGGTGGGCAGCGGACCCGCCTCGCTGGCATGTGCCGCCGACCTTGCCAAGGCCGGTTACGGAGTCAAGATATTCGAAGCCCTTCACAAGCCCGGAGGGGTGCTTGAATACGGCATACCCGAGTTCAGGCTACCCAAGCAGGGGGTGGTGGCTCACGAGATAGAAAATCTGCGCAAGCTCGGTGTCGAGATAGAGACCGACGTCATTGTAGGCCGCACCGTCACCATCGACTCCCTCATGGACCAGGAGGGATATCAGGCGGTATTCATAGGCTCGGGCGCCGGACTGCCACGCTTCATGAACATACCCGGCGAGAACCTCAACGGCGTGGTCTCGGCCAATGAGTTCCTCACGCGCGCCAACCTGATGCACGCTTACGACGACTCTTACGACACCCCCATATACACAGGCAGACGCGTGGCTGTGGTGGGCGGCGGCAACGTGGCCATGGATGCGGTGCGCACGGCCAAGCGTCTGGGCGCCGAAGCCACCATAATATACCGCCGCGGCGAGGCCGAGCTTCCCGCACGTCGCGAAGAGGTGCACCACGCCAAAGAGGAGGGCATAGAGTTCAACATGCTCACCAACCCCGTGCAGGTGATAGGCGACGACAACGGATGGGTCAAAGGCTTGCGCTGCATACGCATGGATTTAGGCGAACCAGACCAGTCGGGACGACGCTCGCCCGTAGAGGTGGCCGGCTCTGAGTTCGACATAGAGTGCGACGTGGTGATAATGGCCTTGGGCACCTCACCCAATCCGCTGATAGCATCTACCACTGACGGACTGGAGACCAACAAGCGCGGCTGCATCGTAGCCGACGACAACGGAGCCACCTCGCGCCCCGGCATATTCGCCGGCGGCGACACGGTCACAGGTGCGGCAACCGTGATACTGGCCATGGGAGCGGGACGAAAAGCGGCAGCGGCGATAGACGCATACCTAAAGCGATAAATGCAAGGGGGAGGGTTTGGCTCTCCCCTTTTCATTCGCCTTTTCACGCAGCTCTGCGTAGTGGCGACGGTTTGATTTTTATTCCGACTTTTACACACAGCACTGTGCCAAGGCAATGATTATTACGGCATGTTGACTCTTTTGGCGTATATTTTTGTCATGATATTTTGCCGGTTCGAATAAGTTGATTACCTTTGCGGCGGAAAACTATAAAAACAGCACAATGAAAAAAGGTATTCACCCCGAAAATTATCGTATCGTGGCGTTCAAAGACATGTCGAACGACACGACGTTTTTGTGCAGGGCCGCCGTTCAGACAAAAGAAGAGATTGAAGTGAATGGCGAAACCTATCCCGTTTTCAAAGTCGAAGTATCAAGTTCATCTCACCCCTTTTACACCGGTAAGATGAAACTGGTCGACACCGCAGGACGCGTTGATAAGTTTATGAGCCGCTATCAGAAGCATTACGATAAAAAGAAACAACAGTAACCTCAACTTACTGATGTAAAAAGCCGCCTTTCGAAAGGGCGGCTTTTTTAGTGCCTAACGGGACTGCTGTTATTTTGCTGGCACTGCCTCCGGCGGCCCTTCCGGGGGAGGGGTCGCGGACCCCGTTTTGATATTTTTGAGGAAC
>JAIECQ010000111.1 GCA_029068395.1 Rikenellaceae bacterium | reverse complement strand
TCACTGCCAGTACCGGCAAACCATCATCCGCAGTTTCCGCGATTTTATTTCATGCCGCGGACATGTTTTTCCCAAGCCCAAGCTGAGGCGAGGGTCTCGTCTAAGGAGCGTTCGGCGTGCCATCCCAGTTCTTTCTCGGCCAGTTCGGTGCCGGCCCATATCTTCTCAATATCGCCGGCGCGACGTCCGACAATCTTGTGGTTGACTTTGACTCCGTTCACTCGCTCAAAGGCGTGCACTAACTCAAGTACCGAGAGGGGTTTGCCGGTGCCTATGTTGAAATATTCGTATCGTTGCTTGCCGCGGTTTTCTATCAGTCGGGCTATGGCCACCACGTGCGCTTTGGCCAAGTCTACCACGTCGATGTAGTCGCGCAGGGCAGATCCGTCAGGGGTGTTGTAGTCGTCGCCGAAGACACTGAGACATTCGCGTATGCCGGCGGCAGTCTGCGTTATGAATGGCACAAGGTTGTTGGGCACACCTTTGGGCAGTTCGCCTATCAGTGCAGAGGGATGTGCACCTATGGGATTGAAGTATCGCAGGGCTATGGCCTTGATGGTGCTGCCGGGTGCCGAGGTGACCGACTGTAGTATCTCTTCGCTCATCTGCTTGGTGGCACCGTATGGCGAGCCGGCCTTCTGAAGAGGGGTCTCTTCGGTGGCGGGCAGGGTGTCGGGCTGTCCGTAAACGGTTGCCGAGCTGCTGAACACTATGGATGGCACGCCCTTGTCGCTCATTGCCGAGAGCACGGAGGTGAGCGAGCCGAGGTTGTTGCGGTAATACTTCAGTGGCTGCTCTACCGACTCGCCCACGGCCTTGAAGGCTGCGAAGTGTATTACGGCATCTACATGGTGAGCCTCGAACACAGACCTCATTTTGTCGGTGTCGCAGCAGTCGTAGCGGTAAAAGGGTATCTTGCACCCTGTTATTTTCTCGACATTTTCCACCGCCGAAGCTTCGGAGTTAGATAAATCGTCTACCACTACAACGTCATAACCGGCGTTGATAAGCTCTACTGTGGTGTGTGAACCGATATAGCCGGCACCTCCGGCAACAAGTACGCACTTTTTCATGATGATGTTGTTTTTGCTTGAATCACAAAGATAGTTTATTTTGCGGTAAATTGTTCGTGTCAGGCCGTTATAAATGCGATATATGACGGCAAAAATCGTGCAAGACAGTGTAATAGTCCCTTGATATGCCGGGAATAGGGGTATATGCGCATGGTTTTGCCCTGTTTCGTTGTTGTGTATGGCGGTGATTTGAACATGCGAAGAGAGATGGGCGGTATGTGCCGGTCAAAAAAACTCTCTAAAAAGCACATAATGAGCCTGTTTTTTTGCGTATTTGTAAAAAATAGTTACCTTTGTTCGATTTTAGTTATTAACTGGAGCAAGTGTCATAAGCCTGATAATGCGTCAATTGCGTGATTATCAGATTTTTGACATACTACTTCAATAAATTATTTACAATGACCGATCCTATAGCGGATTTTCTGACGAGAGTCAGAAACGCAGTGAAAGCCAATCACAAGGTGGTTGAAGCTCCTGCATCAAAAATGAAAAAGGAGATAACCAAGATTCTCCACGAACAGGGTTATATCCTTGCCTACAAATTCATTACCGATGAGCGCGGACACGAGCAGATCAAGATCGCTCTGAAGTATCATCCGGTAAGCAAACTTCCCGCAATCAAGTGCCTCAAACGTGTGAGCCGTCCGGGCCTTCGCCGTTACTCTTCGTGCGAAGAGCTTCCCCGTGTGCTTAACGGTTTGGGTATTGCGATTTTGTCGACCTCCAAGGGCATCATGACCGATAAGTCGGCACGCCAGCAGAATGTCGGCGGTGAAGTATTATGTTATATTTACTAAACAATTTAAGGAAAAATGTCAAGAATTGGTAAAGCTCCTGTAAACTTGCCCGCGGGTGTGACCGTTACGATTGCTCCCGACAACACGGTAAGCGTTAAAGGGCCTCTTGGAACGCTCTCTCAGAAAATTGATCCGGACATCACCGTCAAGCAAGAGGGCGACTCACTGGTCTTCACCCGTCCGACCAACCAGCCGCGTCACCGCTCTATGCACGGTCTTTATCGCGCGCTTGTAAACAACATGGTTGTAGGCGTGTCACAAGGCTATGAAAAGAAACAGGAATTCATCGGTGTCGGTTACAAGGTCGAGGCCAAGGGTCAGATACTTGAGATGAGTCTCGGTTTCTCTCACGATATCCATTTCCAGCTTCCCGCCGAGGTTAAGGCCGAGGTCTTCGCCGAGAAGAAGGGTAACCCCATTCTCACACTCAAGTCTGCCGACAAGCAATTGCTCGGTCAGGTTGCGGCCAAGATACGCTCGCTGCGCAAACCCGAGCCTTATAAAGGTAAAGGTATCCGCTTTGTCGGTGAGGTTGTCAGACGCAAGGCAGGTAAGTCTGCCAATGCCAAATAATCATAAACTGCTTTTAATATTATGGCGCTTAATAAAATACAAAGAAGAGAACGCATCAAAATGCGTATTCGCAAGGTGGTCAGCGGAACTTCGGAAAGACCTCGTATGTCTGTTTTTAGAAGCAACAAGCAGATTTACGTTCAGATTATTGATGACCTGACCGGCTCTACCTTGGTGGCCGCATCTTCTAAAGACAAGGAGATTGCCGCAGAGGTTACCGGCAAGAACAAAAGCGAGGTTGCCGCTATTGTGGGCAAGCTTGCGGCGAAACGTTCTGCCGAGAAGGGCATCACCACCGTATCGTTCGACCGTAACGGTTACCTTTACCACGGGCGAGTAAAAATGTTAGCAGACGCTGCCAGAGAGGGCGGCCTTAAATTCTAAACGATATGTCGAACAACAACATAAAGAAAGTAAGAACAAGCGACATCGAGCTTAAAGACAGGCTCGTGAGCATTCAGCGCGTTACCAAGGTGACCAAGGGCG
This sequence comes from Rikenellaceae bacterium, assembly GCA_029068395.1. Taxonomy (GTDB): domain Bacteria; phylum Bacteroidota; class Bacteroidia; order Bacteroidales; family Rikenellaceae; genus CASDZP01. The sequence goes on along the minus strand of JAIECQ010000111.1, from coordinate 11,822 downwards.
GTCGCACCTTCACCTTCTCGGCCATTGTAGTTGTGGGTAACGAAAACGGCATTGTCGGTTACGGCTTGGGCAAGGCTAACGAGGTTACCGCAGCCATTGCCAAGGGTGTTGAAGACGCCAAAAAGAACCTTATCAAGGTGCCGGTTCTCAAAGGTACCATTCCTCACGAGCAGGAGTATCGTTACAGCGGCTCACTGGTGCTTTTGCGTCCCGCCGCTGCCGGTACCGGTGTCAAGGCCGGCGGTGCCATGCGTGCCGTGCTTGAGAGCGTTGGCATAACCAACGTGCTGGCAAAGAGCAAGGGATCGTCAAACCCCCACAACCTTGTCAAGGCAACCGTTGCCGCGTTGGCAGAGCTGCGCGACGCTTACAGTGTTGCCGAGACCAGGGGCGTGTCGCTCGATAAAGTGTTTAACGGTTAATCTTACAGACGATGTCAAAAATCAAGATAACACAAGTAAAAAGTCGAATAGGTGCCACCAAAATTCAGAAGCGTAACCTCGACTCGCTCGGGCTCCGTAAGATGAATCGCACCGTCGAACATGAGTCTTCAAAGATCATAATGGGTATGGTCGACAAGGTGAGCCACCTTGTCAAAGTTGAAGAAGTAAAGTAAGTAAAACCTTTTTACCGTATTATAAGCAATGAATTTAAGTAATTTGAAACCCGCGAAAGGTTCTGTAAAGTCAGAGAAACGTATCGGTCGCGGTCAAGGCTCGGGTTACGGCGGAACGTCAACCCGCGGTCATAAAGGTGCCAAGTCTCGCTCGGGTTATTCGAGCAAACGAGGCTTTGAGGGTGGTCAGATGCCTTTGCAGCGTCGTCTTCCCAAGTTCGGTTTTAAAAACATCAATCGGGTTGAATATAAAGCTGTCAACATCAGTACGCTCGAAGAGCTGGCCTCAAAGAGAAGCCTCTCAGAGATTACTGTCGACACCTTGGTTGAGGCCGGTCTGGTATCTAAGAACGACAGAGTGAAGATCCTCGGCTCGGGCGAGTTGAAGACCAAACTTTCGGTTACTGCTCACGCATTCTCTAAAGCCGCTGCTTCTGCAATCGAGGCTCAGAATGGTCAAGCAATAAAACTCTAATTCGATGAAGAAACTAATCGAAACCCTGAAAAACATATTCAAGATCGAGGAACTTCGTAAACGTATTCTTTATACGTTGGGCCTCATCTTGATATGTCGTCTGGGAAGCTTCGTGACACTGCCGGGCATAGACCCCAACGCCCTGACCGGTCTTCAGAACCAGGTTGAGGGTAACGGTCTGCTCGACCTTATGAACATCTTCAGCGGCGGTGCATTCTCCAATGCCTCTATCTTCGCCTTGGGTATCATGCCTTACATCTCTGCATCCATCGTGATACAGCTGTTGGGCATATTGGTTCCCTACTTCCAGAAGATGCAGCGTGAGGGCGAGAGCGGTCGTCGCAAGATGAACCAGTGGACCCGCTATCTGACCATTCTGGTGATGATGGTTCAGGGCCCCTCGTACCTTATCAACCTTCATGCCACACTGCCTGCATCGGCATTCGTGATGGGTTCGGGCACTATGTTCAATGTGGTGGCCACCATAGTGTTGGTTGCCGGCACTATGTTCATGATGTGGATAGGCGAGAAGATTACCGACAAGGGTATCGGTAACGGTGTGTCGCTCATCATTATGGTGGGTATAGTTGCCCGTCTGCCCTATGCTTTCGCCGGTGAGTTGCTGGCCCGCTTTACCGAATCGACAGGTGGTGCGGTGGCTTTCGTGGTCGAGATGTTTGTGCTCTTTGTCATATTCGCACTCACCATCGCGCTGGTGCAGGCCACCCGCAAGATACCTGTGCAGTATGCCAAACGCATTGTCGGCAACAAGCAATACGGCGGTGCCCGTCAGTATATTCCCTTGAAGATCAACGCGGCAGGTGTGATGCCCATCATCTTCGCTCAGGCCCTTATGTTCATTCCGCTCTTCTTTGAGCGTTTTGAATCGACCCGGGGCATTGCGACGGTGTTTGCCGATTACACCGGTTTCTGGTACAACTTCATTTTCGCTCTGCTTGTGGTTGCGTTCACCTATTGCTATACCGCAATCACCGTCAACCCCATGATGATGAGCGAGGACATGAAGCGCAACGGCGGTTTCATTCCCGGTGTCAAGCCAGGCAAGAAGACGGCCGATTACCTCGATACCATAATGTCGCGCATCACTCTTCCAGGCTCTATCTTCCTTGCGATAGTGGCTATATTGCCCGCTTTCGCCATGAGGCTGGGTATCAATAACCAGTTTGCCCACTTCTTCGGCGGCACCTCGCTGCTGATATTGGTGGGTGTGGTGCTCGATACCTTGCAGCAGATTGAGAGCTATCTTCTTCTTCGTCACTATGACGGTTTGATGAAGAGCGGACGAATCAAAGGTCGGACGGGAATGTAAGGTGCGGGTGCGCACAATATATAATAAGGTTCGATGATTGAATTGAAAACAGAGGAGGAGATTGAGCTCCTTAGAGAGAATAACATCCTTGTATCCAAGACTCTTGCCGAGGTTGGCAAACACATCAAGGCCGGCGTTACGACCAAAGAGCTGGATGCGATTGCAGAGGAGTATATTCGTTCTTTCGGGGCTGAGCCTGCTTTCCTCGGGTATGAAGGTTATCCTGCAACACTGTGTGTCTCGGTCAACGAGCAGGTGGTGCACGGTATTCCCGGCGGTTATGTGCTCAAAGACGGCGACATAGTGTCCGTCGATTGCGGTACGTTTATGAAGGGGTTTTGTGGTGACTCCGCTTATACCTTCGGTGTGGGTGATGTTGCGGAAGAGGTGAGCCGCCTTATGGCTGTCACTAAAGAAGCTCTTGTTAAAGGTGCCGAGCAGGCAGTGGCTGGAAAAAGGGTCGGCGATATAGGTTATGCCGTCCAGAACCACGCCGAGAAGCACGGATACTCGGTGGTCCGCGAGTTGGTGGGTCACGGTATCGGTCGCAAGATGCACATGAGTCCTGAGGTTCCCAACTTTGGGGCGCGCGGCAGGGGTCCCCTGCTTAAGAAGGGAATGGTCATCTGCATAGAGCCTATGATCAACATGGGCACCAGGCAGGTGGTGTGGGAGCGCGACGGATGGACAGTCCGCACGCGCGACGGCAAGCCCTCGGCCCACTATGAGTGGGCGGTGGCTGTCGGTGAGCAGAAACCTGATATACTTACAACTTTTGATTACATCGAAGCAGTACTAAATCAAACCCTCTAATTAAATGGCTAAACAGGCAGCAATTGAAAAAGACGGTACTATTATCGAGGCATTATCCAACGCGATGTTCCGTGTAGAGCTCGACAATGGCCATGTAATTACCGCTCACATATCGGGCAAGATGAGGATGCACTACATCAAGATTCTTCCGGGCGATAAGGTGAAGGTTGAAATGTCTCCGTACGATCTTAGCAAAGGGCGAATATCGTTCAGGTATAAGTAATCTTGCCCATGGTCTTGTGCATACCGCGCGATGGGTTGTGACAATCTGTGCGGTCAGTGTGGCAAAGGGGGTACGGGCGAGGCTGTGGCCTGCCCTTGTATCGAAAGCCGGACGCCACTTTTTCGGAAAGATGCCGAAAACGGGACTATGATAAAGATAAAGTGCGGAAATTTAAATTTAAGAGTCTGAAATTAAAATTTTCTTCGATGAAAGTTATTACATCAATCAAAAAGCGCAGCGAAGATTGCAAGATTGTAAGGCGCAAAGGTCGTCTTTACGTTATCTGCAAGAAGAACCCCAAGTTGAAAATGCGCCAGGGTTAGTCCCTTAATTTTTAAAACAAAAGTTGAAATTTTATGGCACGTATTGTTGGTGTTGATTTACCCAAAAATAAGAGAGGCGTCATTGGCCTCACGTACATTTACGGCATTGGTTTGAGCACTGCGCAGGCTATACTGGCAAAGGCAGGCATAGACCAGAACATAAAGGTGAAAGACTGGAACGACGATCAGGTTACATCTATACGTAACATCATCGCTTCGGAAGGTTATAAAGTGGAAGGCGAGCTCAGGTCTATGATTCAGCTCAATATCAAGCGTCTGATGGATATCGGCTGTTATAGAGGCATCCGTCACCGTCTGGGTCTGCCCCTCCGTGGTCAGAGCACCAAAAACAACGCTCGTACTCGCAAGGGTAAAAAGAAAACAGTGGCTAACAAGAAAAAAGCAACCAAGTAATCGTAATTAGCAATGGCAAAGAAAACTGCGACAGTAAAGAAAAAAGTCGTTAAGGTAGATGCGATAGGCCAGGCCCATATCCACTCAACCTTCAACAATGTGATCGTGACCCTCGCTAATGCGCAAGGTCAGGTAATAAGCTGGAGCTCGGCCGGCAAGATGGGTTTCCGCGGCTCTAAGAAAAACACTCCCTATGCAGCTCAGACCGCTGCTTCCGATTGCGCCAAAGTTGCTTACGACTTGGGTTTGCGTAAGGTGAAAGTATATGTCAAAGGTCCGGGTGCGGGTCGTGAGTCCGCAATCCGTACAATCCACGGTGCCGGTATCGAGGTTATCGAGATTATCGACGTTACCCCGCTGCCTCACAACGGTTGTCGTCCCCCCAGCAGAAGACGTGTCTGATTCTTTTGCACCGCTTTTTCATAATTTTTACCAAGATTCTTAAAATAAAAGTTAACAAATGGGACGTTATATAGGACCTAAAACAAAGATCGCCAGAAAATTCGGCGAGGCCATTTTCGGCAGCGACAAATATTTCGAGAAGAAAAACTTCCCCCCGGGACAGCACGGCCTTAACCGTAAACGCAAAAAACTCTCGGAGTATGGTATTCAGTTGAAAGAGAAACAGAAGGTTAAGGCAATATACGGCATGCAGGAAAAGCAGTTCCGCCGTATGTTCCAGATAGCTCACGTGATGCACGGCGTGACAGGTGAAAACCTTATCAAACTGCTTGAAAGCCGTTTGGATAACGTGGTATATCGCTTAGGTATTGCCCCCACCCGTTCGGCAGCACGTCAGCTCGTCTCTCACCGTCACATCGTGGTGAACGGTCAGGTGGTTAACATTCCCTCTTATTCGCTCAAAGCCGGCGAGACGGTAGGCGTACGTGAGAAAAGCAAGTCGTTGGAGGTCGTGCAGAACGCATTAGCAGGACACGCTCTACGCTTCTCTTGGCTTGAGTGGGATGCCTCTTCGATGACCGGCAAGTTCGTTCAGGCTCCTGAGCGTGGCGATATTCCCGAGAATATCAACGAACAGCTGATTGTCGAATTGTACTCTAAGTAGTAAAAGTTTAAAATCAAACACTAATCATGGCAATACTCGCTTTTCAAAAACCGGATAAGGTTATAATGTTGGACTCGACTCCTGAGTTCGGACGTTTTGAGTTCCGTCCGCTTGAGCCGGGGTACGGCATAACTATCGGTAACGCTCTTCGCCGTGTGCTGATCAATTCTTTGGAGGGTTATGCCATAACCACCGTCAAGATTCCCGGTGTGGCTCACGAGTTCGACACCATTAAGGGCGTGATGGAGGAGATGATAGACATTATCCTGAACCTCAAACAGGTGCGTTTCGCCAAAGAGTCGGAAGACATGGAGGGTGAGAAGGTTACCGTCAATGTGGCCGGACTTACCGAATTGACTGCCGGTTACATATCTAACTTCTTGACCGGTTTCAAGGTTTTGAATCCCGAGCTTGTAATCTGCCGACTTGAGCCTGAGGCTCGTTTCCAAATGGAGCTTACTATTGGCAAGGGCCGTGGTTATGTACCCGCTGAGGAGAATCGTCCTGCGGACAACACCGATGTCGCCCTTTTGCCCATCGACTCGATTCATACCCCGATTAAAAATGTCAAGTACACTGTCGAGGACTATCGTGTCGAGCAGAAGACTGACTATCAGAAGCTCAATCTTGAGATAACCACGGATGGTTCGATTCATCCCAAAACGGCTCTTAAGGAGGCAGCGAAGATTCTTATCCAGCACCTTATGCTATTCTCTGACGAGCGCATAACGCTCGATGTGGAAGAGAAAGCAACAACCGAAGAGTTTGACGAGGATGTGCTGCACATGAGGCAGCTGCTCAAAACCAAACTCACCGAGCAAGACCTCTCTGTACGCGCGCTCAACTGCTTGAAAGCTGCCGAGGTTGAGACTATCGGCGATCTGGTCCGGTTCCAACGTGCCGATCTGCTCAAGTTCAGAAACTTCGGTAAAAAATCGCTTTCCGAGCTGGACGAGTTGCTCGCAACTTTGAATCTTCACTTCGGAATGGATGTTGCCAAGTATAAACTGGATAAGGACTAAGCGTCTTTCCGTGAGGTCAAAATCTTAAAGAAAGAATAATTAACAATGAGACACAATAGAACTATCAATCATCTCGGCCGAACAGCCTCTCACCGTAAGGCGTTGCTCTCTAACTTGGCCGTGTCGCTTATAATGCACAAGCGCATTACCACGACTGTGGCTAAGGCTAAGGCCCTCAAAATGTTCATCGAGCCTATCATTACAAAGTCGAAAGAGGATACAACACCTTCACGTCGTAATGTTTTCTCTTACTTGAAGAACAAGTATGCCACCACCGAGCTATTCCGTGTGATCGCTCCCAAGGTTGCAGGACGCCCCGGCGGTTACACCCGCATACTCAAGACCGGATTCCGTGCAGGCGACGCCGCCGACATGTGCTTCATTGAGCTGGTCGACTTCAACGATGTTTATTCGCAGAACAAAGGCGTGGCCAAGGCTGCCGAGAAACCCAAAACTCGTCGCTCTTCTAAAAAGAAAGCCGCTGAGACAGCTCCCGCCGCCGAGGCTCCCGCTGCCGAGGCCCCTCAAGTAGCTGCTGAGTAAAGTCGCTATGACTATACATAAAAGGCCCCCCTTATTGCAAGGAGGGCCTTTTTGCAATCACTGCGGTTAATGGTTTGCTGGCACTGCGGATGATGCTTTGCCGACACTGCCGTTTTGGTTTGCTGGCACTGCCTCCGGCGGCCCTTCCGGGGGAGGGGTCACGGACCCCGTTTTGATATTTTTGAGGAACAACTAAGCGGATAATTACAGCTATCCCATAAATGTGTTTCGACATACGTCTTACACATTTATGGGATAGCTGTTTTTGGCCCTTGGGCTGAGTGCCTGAAGGATATTCAACATGGGCCATGACTCTCGACGGAAAAACGTGGAAGCAAAACAGAAAACATAACAGCAGAGCAGCAACCATAATGGCAGTGTGCCAACCAGCCGCACAGCCGCAACCACCGGCACAGCGGAGAGCGCCCCGGGGCCTGCGGAGGGCACAGCATGAAAATGAAGAGCATCACTGCCGTTACTGATTCACCGCCATACATATTAATCACCGATATGCGGCCCTCCGTTGGGGGAGGCTCCGGGCCGCTCGGGCTTCGTTCCTCAGCCCGGACATAAGGAATTTTTGCTTACGGCATACTTCGTAATGCCGGTCATGCAGCAAGCATAACAGCAGCGCTGCAACCATAAGCAGCACAGCCGCAACCACCGGCACAACGGAGAGCGGAACGGAGCCTGCGGAGGGCACAGCATGAAAATGACGAGCATCACTGCCATCACTGATTCACCCCCTACATATTATTCACCGATATGCGGCCCTCCGTTTGGGGAGGCTCCGGGCCGCTCGGGCTTCGTCCCTCAGCCCGGTCATAAGGAATTTTGCTTACGGCATACTTCGTAATGCCGGGAATAAGGAATAATGTGCGGTTTTCGTTACACTCAGACCGCCCTACCGGGTTTCCTGTCGGTGCGGGGTGGGCCGGCGCTGGCGCCGGCCGCACGTGGTGAGTGTAGGGGGGTGATGAAATTAGGGAGTGAGGCATGAAACAGGCGGGGCGCTTTGGCTGTTGCTTTTAGCAAGACTTTGTAGCTTGCTGTTTGGCTTTGGTTTAATGCCTGTGTTGGCGGGGCGGCTGCTCGGGTTGCGCACCTAACACCCCTTTGGCGTGAAGGAGCCACGGGCCGAGCCTGCGGGGGCAAAGTGTGAAAGAGACGCGCATAACCGCCGTGACTTAGGCACTGCCTACAATTGCGTGACTGTATTACGGGCCTCCGCGGGGGGAGGGTCGGCCCGTTGCGGCTCGTGCCTCGCCGCCCTGCCGGTGCAAAAGCCATGCGGTGCGGAATAATGTCTGCACAAAAGCCCTGCCGGAACAAAAACAATCTGTGCAAAAAGCCCCCGCAAAAGCATCTCGGTTAAATGAATGTGTGCGGTTTCGTTACACTCAGACCGCGCCGCCGGCCTCAAGCCTGCCGGAACAAAAAGCCCTCGCGGAACAAAGCTTCCCAAACACTTATCCCCCAAATCCTACCGCCCAAACAATGCCCCCTCTAATTCCGTGGAGTTTCCCGCTGTCGGTTACCGCGACACGGACGGTTCGTTGTACGGTAACGTGGGTGCGCATGGCTACTATTGGTCGTCAGTTGCGTACGATTCTCTCGGCGCGTACTACCTGTACTTCGGTAGCAGTAATGTGACCGTGTACTATAGCTACAATACGCGTTTCGGTTTTAGCGTGCGTTGTGTCCGCTAAATATTAATACTTTGGTTCTTTGATTTCTTTGATTCTTCCCCGAGGGCTTGCATAAAGGGTTGTGGGCTGGCGCTGGCGAGTGGTTACGGCTGTGCTGCGGCTTATATTTTGCCTCTCTGCTGTTATGTTTCTGTTTTGTTTCCGCACCCTTTCCGCGAGATGTCCTGCTCCTGCCTAATATCATTTAGGACCACTCCTCAGTCCAAAAACGAAAGATATGGATAAAGGTGTGAGACGATAGTCGAACGCCTTTATCCATATCTTTCGTACTTCTGTTCTTAGTTGTTCCTCAAACATATCAAAACGGGGTCCGAGACCCCTCCCCCGGAAGGGCCGCCGGAGGCAGTTCCAGCAACATAACGGCAGCGTAGCAAACCATCACCGACAGTGTTGTCTAACGGCAAGAGCGTGCCTGTTCGGCTTACCTCTGACATTTACACCAAGAGCAAGACCGCTGTTGAGCCCATAGCCGTGGTCGATGCCGACATTAAGTCGGACGACGGCAGTCGGGTGTTGATTCGCCGAGGTACTCCGGTTAATATCGATGCAAAGGTGCAGAGGGCTCGAGGTGTGGGGAAGCCTGCGTCGGTTCGGCTCCTTTTCTTGTCGACAACAGCCGTCGACGGCCAAACGGTCAGGTTGCAGGGCGGTTATAATGCAACGGGCGATTCGCGTCGCGGTCTGGCCTTGGGCGTGGGGCTCGGCGTGGGCCTTACGGTATGTTGGCCGTGTCTGTTTTGCCTTTGCATAAAGGGTGAAAATGTTACGGTGCCTGAAAACACGGTGTTCAGTAATGTCGTGACTAACGATTCATATGCCGTGACTGTAAGATAATAGTTCTTTGTGCCGTGATAACTGCGGTGGGTCATAATCGAAAGATTATGACCTTTTTGCGTTGAAAGCAGTTGTTTGGTGTAATTTTTGAAAGCAAAGGATGTAAATAAAAACTTTAAAATTATGATGAGTAAAGATTCTATAGTAAGTGTGCATGGGCGTGAGATATTAGACTCGCGCGGCAATCCCACCGTTGAGGTGGAGGTGAGAACCGAATTCGGCGCTTTCGGTCGTGCTGCTGTGCCCTCGGGGGCGTCGACAGGAGAGCATGAGGCATTAGAGCTGAGAGACGGCGACAAAGACAGATATGGCGGCAAAGGAGTGCTTAAGGCTGTGGCCAATGTCAACGGCAAGATCGCCGACAGGGTTGTGGGCATGAATGTCTTTGACCAGACGGCCATCGACAGGGCCATGATAGAGCTTGACGGCACCCCCACGAAGAGCCGCTTGGGCGCCAATGCCATATTAGGGGTGTCGCTTGCGGTGGCTGCCGCGGCGGCCGATTCGTTAGGACTGCCCGTGTGGCGATACATAGGAGGTGTCAATGTCAAGGTGTTGCCCGTGCCTATGATGAATATCATTAATGGCGGCTCGCACTCCGATTCGCCTATAGCCTTTCAGGAGTTTATGATACGACCTATCGGGGCAACCTCTTTTGCTGAGGCCTTGCGCATGGGTGCCGAGGTTTTTCATGCCCTCAAAGGAATAATTCACGACAGAGGATTATCTACAGCTGTGGGCGACGAGGGCGGCTTTGCTCCCACACTTGAAGGCGTCGAGGATGCCTTGAACCTCATCGTAGAGGCTATCGGAAAAGCGGGCTACAGACCGGGTCTCAAAAGCCACGGCGGCGAGGTATCCATAGCTCTCGATTGTGCCTCTTCGGAGTTTTATCGTGACGGCAGTTACGATTACACCGTCTTCGAAGGTGTCAAGGGGCGCATATTGACACCGTCCGAACAGGTCGATTACCTCGATAGCCTGGTAGCCCATTACCCCATAGACTCCATAGAAGATGGCATGTCAGAGAACGACTGGGCAGGATGGCGTCTGCTCACCGACCGCCTCGGCGACAGGGTACAGTTGGTTGGTGACGATCTTTTCGTCACCAACGTCGACTTCCTCCGCAAAGGAATAGAGCAGGGATGTGCCAACTCGATATTGATAAAGGTCAATCAGATAGGCACCCTCACCGAGACCCTCGATGCAATAGCCATGGCCCAACACGCCGGTTACACCACCATAACATCGCACCGATCGGGAGAGACCGAAGACTGTATCATCGCCGACATCGCCGTCGCAACATCATCAGGACAGATAAAAACAGGGTCCCTGAGCCGCTCCGACCGTATGGCCAAATATAACCAACTGCTCAGAATAGAAGAGGAACTGGGACATCAAGCCGTCTACGGCTACCGCCTCTAATGCCGGAAACGCCTTGCCATCACTGCGGATAATGGTTTGTTGGCACTGCCGTTTGGATTTACTGGCACTGCCTCCGGCGGCCCTTCCGGGGGAGGGGTCGCGGACCCCGTTTTGATATTTTTGAGGAACAACTAAGCGGATAAGTACAGCTATCCCATAAATGTGTTTCGACATACGTCTCACACATTTATGGGATAGCTGTTTTTGGCCCTTGGGCTGAGTGCCTGGAAGATATTCAACATGGGCCATGACTCTCGACGGAAAGAGTGCGGAAACAAAACAGAAATAATAACAGCAGGACAGCAAAGCATAAGCCACACCGCAGCACAGCCGCAACCACAAGCACAACGGAGAGCGGAACGGAGCCTGCGGAGGGCACAGCATGAAAATGAAGAGCATCACTGCCGCCCCTAATTCACCACCATACATATTATTCACCGATATGCGGCCCTCCGTGGGGAGAGGCTCCGGGCCGCTCGGGCTTCGTTCCTCAGCCCGGGCACAAGGAATTTTGGCTTACGGCATACTTCGTAATGCCGGTGATAAGGAATAGTGTGCGGTTTCGTTACTCTCAGACCGCGCGGTGGGTTGCCTTAATTGCTATAGCTATTTTTTACTGCTGTTTTCATTCTTTGTGCGGTTGTGGGCCGACCGCAGGTCGGCCTCATCGGCGTGGAGGTCGATGGCGTGATGATGGTCTGGCGTGGTGAGTGACAAAGACGTGCGGCACCTTGGGTTGGCCGGTACGTGCCTTTAGCGTGAAGGAGCCACGGGCCGAACCTGCGGAGGCAAGCGGGGAACTGAGGCGCATAACCGCCGCCACTTAGTCTCCGCCTATAATTACTTGGCGGGGTTACGGGCCTCCGCGGGGGGAGGCTCGGCCCGTTGCGGCTCGTGCCTCGCCGCCCTGCCGGTGCGGAAGACTGCCTGCGCAAAAGTACCTGTGCAAAATCCCCCGCAAAAGCATCTCGGTTAAATGAAAGTATGCGCTTTCGTTTCACTCAGACCGCCTCCGGTGCGGGATGGGCC
>JAIECQ010000110.1 GCA_029068395.1 Rikenellaceae bacterium | reverse complement strand
GAGCGGAAAACGAGACTCGAACTCGCGACCCCAACCTTGGCAAGGTTGTGCTCTACCAACTGAGCTATTTCCGCAAAGAAATTGTGTAAACCGTGAGCGGAAAACGAGACTCGAACTCGCGACCCCAACCTTGGCAAGGTTGTGCTCTACCAACTGAGCTATTTCCGCAAAGAAATTGTGTAAACCGTGAGCGGAAAACGAGACTCGAACTCGCGACCCCAACCTTGGCAAGGTTGTGCTCTACCAACTGAGCTATTTCCGCGTTTAAGCTATACGCTTCTATTTCCAATTGCGTGACAAAGGTATTATATTTTCTTCAATTTACCAACGATCAGACACAAAAATATGAACGTTTTATACTTAACGACTAATTTACAGCGCATTACTCACCCGCAAAACCCATTATGACCTCTACGCATTACGCACAACCGCGCACTAAAACCTGACCCCGAACCTCACACTGACCGAACCTGAAAAGCCGTTACGGTACAGCTCAGGCTCTAACAATCCATCGTTAAGCTTGCATCTGTCAAGCATGTAAACGGCGCTCAATGAGAGCCTTACCTTTTTCTTCAACTTATACGCCACACCTATTGACGGGGCAACGGTCACACCCCCCATCTCATTGCCGCCAAACGGTATGCCATAGCCGGCATTCACCGACAGGAATGGCGCCAGACGCGTCTTGGTGAAGTCGACGCTGACAGTGGCGAAAACAGGCACTACAAACTCATTGACAAACTTGAAATCGCCGTAAGTGGGCGAATATATTATGTTCTGCTGATAGTGATAACTGCGAACACCAACCCCGGCCCCCAAATAAAAATAGGGATTGAAACGGTAGCCGTTCGTCAGGTTTATGGCAGCAACGTTAAACACATTGCCCATCACGCTCCGCCCATACGATATGTCGGCCCGGCCCTCATATCCGCGTGAGGTGTTGGCGGGCTTGTCTACCTGGCGCTTCACCATGGTGGCCTGCCTGCTGTTGCCCTGACCATGCAGCACAGCGGCAGACTGCGACGATGCGGCAGAGGTCTTGCGGGTATCGTAAACACGTGCCGGACCTGAGACCTTGCCTTTCGGCTGTTTTGACTTGCCGCCGCTGCCCGTCTGCTGCGACGGACGATATTCGCCGTAAGGCACCGGACTGCGATAGGGGCTGACCTCATATCTTTCAGTCTCTTCTGCACGGTTTTGGGTCACCTGACCGGAGGGGCGCACCGTCACGGCGTTATCCTGATGCGAGGGTACCGGCGAACTCTTGGTGTCAGGACGGCTCTGCCGTGCCGAATGACCCGTGGTCTTGGTGGCCGAGCCTGCGTCAGAGCGCCCGGAAGAGGTCTTGGCGCCGCTCTTGGACGATGTCTGCAACCCCGGCTGACGTATCAGACCGTACTGCCTGGAGGGTGTGCTGCCCACGGAAGGCGAAGGCGCCACATCGGCCGGATGCTCGGCACGAGGCTGCTCGGCATGCGCAACGGGCGGACTATAAGGACGGTCGGCTGCATCCCGCGCCCCCATGACGTATAGGTCGGGAAGGGTGTTTACATTGCCGTTGTTATATCTGACCCATGTCTGCAAACATTTCTTGACCTGTCGTTTCTCTTGCTTGCCCATGCGTCCGCCCGGTCTGGACTCGCGGGCAAAACGCGACACATCGGCAAGATCGCAATAGACTACGCTGCCGTCGGGGGTGGCTATGGTGACACTGCGCGAGGGGACCATCTCAACGATGCGCCCCTTTAATACCGAGCCATTTTTGAGATAGACCACATCGAAGCCGGAATAGCTGACTCCCTGCCCCATTGCCGTCACACAAAACATGACCGAAAGCAACACAAAAATTACTTTTCTCATCTTCATCAAATCACCGCAAAACGCCGACACACAGACGATGTCCGCCTGTCTGCCCTCCCTGCATAACGCAAGAACGCCAAGCCGGCACAAGGCAAATACAAGGCAAAGATAACAAACAATCGCATAAAAACAAGCGACTTACCGGTCAAAACTCTCACGCCGCGCGCCTCACCGTCCCGCAAGGGGCAAACACACCTGAAAGACAACACATCACACTCTTAGCGCGGCATCACACCCTGCGAAATACCGGCACGCCTTGCCGCCCAAAGCCTCGCAATAGTCTACGCATAGCGGCGCGGCATCCTTTTTGGGCGTCAAACATTTGCAGATACCGAGTTTTTTGACCACCTTTGTGCGAGAAACAAACAGATTAATTTTCACACCCATGCAGACCATTACAATAGGACGAAACCCTCAAGACAACAACGTCGCCATAGACGACAATTCCGTATCTGAGCGCCACTGCTCCATCACATTGCACGACAACGGCTGTTACATCATCGAAGACCACAACTCCGCCTCGGGGACATTCGTCAACGACGTGCGCATATCGGGCATCGTTCCGCTAAACCCCATGACAGACACCCTTAAGGTGGGCAACATCAACCTGCAATGGCAGAGCTATTTCAACCGTACAGAACCATCGCAGCCATGTCCCCAGCAGACGCCCTCCCCTTACGGACAGCCATCACAACACACGCAACAGCCTTCCGGACAGAACAGTATCGCCAACAAGCCCGACAGTTATATGGTCGGCGCCATACTGTCGACCATGCTGTGCTGCCTGCCCTTAGGTGTGGTGGCCATAGTGCAGGCCAACAAGGTGGACACGCTGTGGGCGACAGGCGACTATGCCGGCGCCGAGGCCGCTGCCAAAAGTGCGCGCAAGCTGACATGGTGGTCTGTGGGTCTGGCCGGCGGAATCGTGGCCTTATACCTGCTGTCTATAATGACTGTCGGACTGTTCTCCATGATAGAAAACCTTTAAAGGCAGTGTCCGCAATATGGCAAGAGGGTTGCATTCGCCACATGCCCCTGTAGCCTGAAGGACATTACACGCCCTTTTTGCTTTTTATACTTCTAAAGCCTATCTTTGCAGATAATCTTCATGCCCATGGACAACAACAGATATTGCGTGATTATGGCCGGAGGCATCGGCAGCCGTTTCTGGCCGCTGAGCCGCGAGGAGCGTCCCAAACAATTTGTCGACGTGGTGGGGGCAGGCCGCACGTTCATACAGCTGACATTCGACCGTTTCACCGGCATCATACCGCGCGAGAACTTTCTGGTGGTCACCAACCGTCGGTACAAATCAATGGTGTTAGAGCAGCTGCCCGAGCTGGACGAGAGCCAGGTGCTCTGCGAGCCTATGAGGCGCAACACCGCTCCCTGCATAGCCTATGCCGTACATCGCATAGCATCGGTCAACCCCGCCGCCACAGTCGTTTTCGCACCTGCCGACCACCTTATAATGAAGCATGAGGAGTTTGAGCGTGTGATTGACGACGCCATGGGCTTTGCCGCCAGCAACAATGTGCTCATGACCATAGGGGTGACACCCACGCGTCCCGAGACCGGTTACGGCTACATTCAAAAGGGCGAGCCGGTGCACGACAACACCATGTATAAGGTAAAGCTCTTTACCGAGAAGCCCAACCTCGAGATGGCCAAGGTGTTCGTCTCTACGGGCGAATTTCTATGGAACTCGGGCATCTTCGTATGGAGCATAGCCGCAATAATAGACGCTTTCGACAGGTATCTGCCCGACATAGAGGCCCTCTTTGCCAACGGCGCCGACCTCTATTCCACCGACGAAGAGCAGACCTACATCAACTCCATATACTCAGAGTGTCCCAACATATCAATAGATTACGGCATCATGGAGCATGCCGACAATGTCTATGTGCGCCAGGCAGACCTCGGATGGTCTGACATTGGCACCTGGGGAGCGCTTTACGCAATGGCCGACAAAGGCGACAACGACAACGTCACCGGCAACAAAGAGCTGTCGACCATGCTTCTGAACGACGTAAAGGAGTCTATAATAAAGCTCTCTGACGGCAAGAAAGCCATAATAGACGGCCTTGAAGGCTATATATTGATAGACGACGGCGACACTCTGCTGGTGTGCCGTCGCGACCGCGAGCAAGACATACGCACATGGGTGGAGATGATCAACAACGACGGACATGAAAAATAGAACTTTCATATCGGCAGCCATAGCCGCAATAATGCTCACCTCGTGCGCATGCGGGCCGACCTCACCGCTGCAAAACGGCGAGGAGGGCATCCACAAACCCAAAGAGCTGGGCGTCAAGATAAAACAGGTGTTGCCCCATTCGCGTCAGACATACACCCAGGGGCTGGAGTTTCACGACGGCATGCTGCTTGAGAGCAGCGGCGAGTATGGGGTGTCGTTCATGGAGAGGCGCACGTTCCCCGAACAGAAGGTAGTAAAACGCGTCGACATACCCGAAGAGTTCTTTGCCGAGGGCATAACAGTTCTTGGCGACACGCTCTACATGCTGACCTGGCGCGAGAGGGCTGTGCTGCTGTTCGACCCCGTGACATTCAAGCAGATAGGACGGCACAAGATATACACCGAGGGATGGGGCATAACCAACGACGGCGAAAGGCTTTACATAAGCGACGGCTCGCAATACATTTACGAGGTCGACCCCCTCACCTTCAACCGCAAGAGGCGCATTGCAGTGTCGACCCCCACAGGGGCCGTATTCAACATCAACGAGTTAGAGTGGATAGAGGGCAAGATATGGGCCAACGTGTACGGCTACAACAACATACTGATAATCAACCCCTCCACCGGAGAGGTTGAAGCGGTGGTCAAATGCGATGATCTGCTCGACAAGAAAGACATTACAGCCACCACCGATGTCATGAACGGCATAGCATACGACCCCGTGCATAAAAAGATATATGTCACCGGCAAGAACTGGCCCAAAATGTTCGAGATAGAGGTCAACTGAGCGACAAACGGCCTGCCTGAGAGCGTTTGTCTGACGTATCACAAATGACCCGAAGAGGCTCTGAAAAGCTCAGAATGGCTTAGAAGAGCCCGAAAAGATGTAGCAAAACAAAAGCCGCAGAGGGAGGCAAAGATAAAAATTTTAAGGGTAATTTCCGTTTCTCGGAAACTGTTTTGTATATTTGCGACGTTGTTTAAGTTAAAGGCAACAAGTTAATTATTGAATAATATGCGTATATTGTTTTGTGTTTTGGCGGCGGCACTGGCCTTGTGCGGTTGCTCCGGCATGCCTGAGGGCGCCGTGGTCGGCTCTATTGACGGCATGGAGTCTGACATACTCATTGTCCGTCAGATACCGTTAAACAAGTCGAGCATACGTTACGACACCATCGCCCCCTACAGTGGCGAGAAAGTGGTGTTCGTAAAGAGCATAACAGAGCCTACCGAGGTGACTCTCATAAGCAGTTCGCTTTCAAAGTTCGACATTGACCGTCCGTCATTCATCGCAATACCCGGCGACCGTCTTGTGGTCGAAGGTGAGATTATAGACGGCATTTCGGTGGTGTCGGTCAAAGGCTCCTCTGTCTTCGGCAGCGACTATGCCAAGGTCGAGAGCGAGGCGGTGCCTCTGAAAAAGGAGTACAACAGCGCCCACGAGGTGCGCAACGACCAGCGGATACGCCGCGCATACGACCAGATAACGGCTCTGCGCGCACGTTACATCACATCGCATCCCCAGTCTCCCCTTTCCATTTATTACCTCTCCGAGATGCACCGCGACAGCGTCCTGAAGATGTTCCCGTCGCTTCTGACCCCCTCTGGCACAGACATGCTGGCCACAATGCTGTACGGGTCGCTGGCATCACGCTACAACCACGACCAAAAGGTGCAAAGAGAGATAGAGATGGTGTCGGTGGGTCGCCCGTTCGTCGACTTCAACTCGACTGTCAGGCCCGCAGGCAAGCCCTTCAACCTTGCCAAGGCTATAAAAGGCAAAAAGGCGGTGCTCTATTTCTGGGGCACATGGTGTGACAACGGCGACATAGACAAAATGGTACGACTGAGCGAACAACATCCCGACATTGCCATAATTGCGGTAAACTATGGCGATGACGACGCCTCTATCAAAGAGGCCCTGACCAAGAAAGGGGTGGCCGCCAAGTGGACGGCAGTGGCCGGCGGCAATGACGGCAAGGCCATAGCCTCTACCTACAAGGCCGACGGCTATCCTTACGCCGTGGCAATAGACTCAAACGGCAATATAGCCAAACGGTCGCTCAACATAACCGACGAATTTATCAATTTCGTCAAGAGCATGAAATAGCCTTTACTTCGATGAATATAAAAAGCCGCATCTTCAAAGATGCGGCTTTTTCATTAATATCCCTCGCCTTCACTCTCTTCTTTGCCAAAGCCTTCGTCACCCGGCGGTCATCTTCATACGCCGAACGGTCAGCCCAACCGGCTGTTTTTCATCACAAAGCGCACGAGCACAAAATTTACCGGCACGGCAACGGCCAGCACCAACGGCGGAGCAATCCACTCGGCCACACCCACGCTCACATATACGTTGAGCAACAACACGTGAAGCCCGAAATTGACCGCATTGCAAAGGGCGAAACCGATGCCCCGCAAAAGGGTGGGCTTCGTCTTGAAGGTAAAGAGGCTGGAGGCGAAAAAATTGTATATGAACGACAATATGTAACCCGTTATGTAGGCGGGATTATAAGACCATCCCACCGCCATTAGCAACACATATATGCCCCAGTGCAAGGCAAAAGAGGTGCCTCCCACCACGGCAAACTTGACAAACTCATACCGCAGCACAAACTCGTATATTCTCTTTATAAGCCTTGCCATCATCTATTTCAATGCCCCCTGCCGGGTAAGAAACTGCGACACGGTGGCATATCCGGCCCCCGTCTTGTCGAGAGAGTCCAAAAGCGAATCGAGCCGTTCGGCCATCCTGGCGCCCGAGTTGTGACGGGCTATGTAGGGCATGTTGAGGGCGGGGTCGTGCAGACAGCCCGAAAACTCCCACGGATGGTAATAGAGGTTGATGTAACCGTCGCACCTGAGCGCCCTCATACACAGACGTTTGTACCACCACAACGGAAAGTTGTGCAACGACAGCCAGAAGAGGGGCAGCCTCATGGGCGACACCGAAGCCGGAATCTGTACCATGCCGTTGTCGTCGAAGTAACGGCGCGGCTTGTCGAGGTTGTTGTAACGTCCCGGCAGAAAGGTGGGATTTATAGACGAAGAGTAGCGATAGCCTGCCTTGAGTATCGCCTCTGTGGGTACCTTCATCATGCGAGGGGCGCGATAACCGGTCACGGGCATGCCGGTCACCTGTTCGAGCCTCTGACGGGCCACCTGCAAATGCGACAGCTCGAACTGCGAGTGGTAAAGGCCGTGAGAGGCTATCTCGTGGCCCGCCCTACACATAGAGGACACAAGCTCGGGTCGCCCCTCGGCAAAGGTGGCTGTGGTAAACATGGTGGCATGCGCGCCGTGTTTGTCGAGTATGGGCAGAAGCACCTTCAATCCCTCGGCGCTTATCTGCAACTGTTGTTCCAAAGGTATCTGACGGCCATACTCCAACGGCATGTCAAACTCTTCGATATCGAAAGTAAGCAGTATCATTTGATTGACGATTTACGTATTATATAACGCGGACGGTGCTTCGACCCCACAAACAACTTGCCCAGATAGATGCCCATTATGCCGGTCATTATCAGCTGTACTCCGCAAAAGAATATCACTGTCACCATAAGCGAGCTCCACCCCGCCATGGCATGCCCCGTCACAAAGCTCCATATCACATAGGGTATGCCCGCCACACCTATCAGCGCCATTGCGAAGCCGACCCATGTGGCTATGTGCAACGGGCGCACGCTGAACGAGGTCACCCCCTCGACGGCAAGTTTGACCATCTTGCCAAGGGTGTACTTGCTCTGCCCGGCCACCCTCTCGCCGGGGTTGTATGCTATAGAACACTGACGGAAGCCTATCCAGCTTACCAGCCCTCTTATGAAAGGCTCGTTCTCGTCTAACGATGCGAGCGTATCGGTTACGGCCCTGTCGGTCAGACGGAAGTCGGCGGCGCCGTCCTCCAGCTTGACCGACGACAGCGAGTTGAGCACCCTGTAGAACATCCTTGAGCTGAGACGCTTGAACAACGACAGACGCCTGTCTTCCATGCGGCGCGTATAAACCACCTCATAGCCCTCCTGCCATAGTTCGAGCATGCGTTCTATCAGACAGGGCGGATGTTGCATGTCGCAATCCATCGATATGGTGCAGTCGCCGTCACTGGCGGCAAGTCCGGCCATGAGGGCCGCCTGATGGCCGAAGTTGCGCGAGAATGAAAGATAACCTACATTGGGCCTTTCAGACAACTTTTCAAGCACCTCCAAGGTATTGTCGGCGCTGCCGTCATCGACAAATATGACATTATGATCGTATGGCAGCCGGGCAAACACACCATCGAGGCTGTCGGCCATGACAACGCAGTTGTCTCCCTCGTTATAGGCCGGTATCACTATGGTAACTTTCTGTCTCATCTCTTTTAAGTTCTGTCAACAATGGGTTTTATCAATATCTGCGGCCGGGGCGTCGAAATATCGCCGGCACCACAGCTCTCTTGTCACCTCAAGCCATATCAACACGCAAGGCAGGGCCTTGAGGGCATAGGGCATGACATACTCCATGCGTATCGAGCGCGGGAATATGTCGGTGGGCGAAAGCGATGTCAGCACAAAGGCGAAAATCATCATGCCGTTAGTGAGCGGCGTGTGTCCCAAGGGGGTGACACACCACCATACAGCCGCACCGCACAGGGCTATTATATACGAACTTGACTCGCTGCCGGTGCTGAAAAGCACTGTGAACAGCAACACCGAAGCCAACGTCAGCAGCCTGAACCGCATGTTACGATAGTGGGCAAAGCGCAGATAGGGCACACCGAGCAACACCAGCCCCGGCACTATCACCCACAAATCGGAGTATGATGCGTCGCCCGATATTTTGCGTATCATGCCGAGCAACGAGATGTTCTGATGAAGCGAGAAGAGGTTGTCTCCGTTTTTGACCGCTATCTCATGCACCCATGCCGAATATTGCCCCATCACATAGTCGGGAGAGCTTAAGAGCATGGGGGCCGCAAACATCACCGCCGCCCAAAAGAGCAACGACAGCACGAACACCGGCTTGCGCTTTGAGAATGGGAAAAAGGCCAGCCCCACGATACCGTACAGCTTTATAAGCGTGAGCAATACTATGAAGAATGCGGCCCAGAAGTCGCGCCTCTTATCTGTCAGCGTGAACGAGAATATTATACCCGCCGCCACGAGTATGTTAAGCTGCTGCATGGCCACGGCCGTAAACAGCTCGTTGACTGTAAACCATACGACAAACGCCTTGCAGGGGTTGCCTATGGGCAGTGAGCGTATGGCCAAAAAGAGCGTCAGCGAGCATACAATCATAAGCAGGCTTATGCCTGCCACATCGGGCAGCGATGCGAACGGCGCCATAAAGAGGCTGAACAGCGGACCGTAATGGTTGCAGTCGGCATACTCGGCCGGATATAGCCCGAAGAGCGGTAACTGCTCTATGGCGTGGAAAAATGTCCCCTTGAATATCAGGTAATTGTTATACGAGCCGCGAAGTCCCTTTATAAGAGATCCGGCCAAGGTGACTCCGAGCCACACAACCGCCAGCAGCCGGGTGTCGGAAAATAGAGGTCTCCTGACAAAAGAGCTTAATCCATTCTTCATAACAAGGTCTTCATTTGCGCGCAGTGACCACACGGCACACCGGCATACGGCATTTTACGCCTCCGTCCTGCATGAACGTGCCTTACGGGCGACAACGCATCACCCGCTGCGACAGATACACGACAAAGGTAATAAATATTCGGGACGGTTGTACAAAATATCGCTCTCCTTGCACAGAGACGTCCTCGGCACCATACCGGTCTTCTGCAAAGCACCGGCGTCATTGTCGTCCAAGACAAGGCGCCGGCTGCACAACAAAAAGATTTACATATAATTACCCGTCAATAGAGAAAAAACCTTATCTTTGTGGCATATAAATATTCTTGCGTGAAAAAGATAGTACTGTTTTCGGTTTTCCTTATTGTCGGTCTGGTTCTGTCGCAAATAATACCGACGGGGTTAGGGGCACATTACGCCGGCTTCAAGCATGTCACCGACACCCTTCTGTTTGTGTGCCTTGCCTATATAATGATAGGTGTGGGACGCGAGTTTGAGTTAGACAAAAGCCGCTGGCGCAGCTACACGGCCGATTATTTCATAGCCATGGCCACAGCGGCGGCCCCCTGGCTGCTCATTGCCGTTTACTACATGTGGCTGATGCCCGAGGGGGCGTTCGCCAACTGGAGCGCATGGAAAGAAAACCTGCTTCTGAGCCGTTTTGCCGCCCCCACATCGGCGGGCATACTATTCACCATGCTCGCCGGAGCAGGCCTTGCCGGCAAATGGATATACCAGAAGACGCAGGTGCTGGCCATATTTGACGACCTCGACACCATACTGCTCATGATACCGCTACAGATAATGATGATAGGGCTGAAGTGGCAGCTGTTCGTGATATTGGCGGTGGTGATATCGCTGCTGTTTTTGGGATGGAAACGGCTCAAAAGGCACCGTTTCAACCAAAAGTGGTGGGCGCTGCTCATATATTCGGTTGCCTTGGTGGCCTTCTGCCAGGGGCTTTACCTCTTCACCAAACACAGGTTCGGGGTCGACAGCGCCATACACATAGAGGTGCTTCTGCCTGCCTTTGTGTTAGGCATGATAATGCACACCTCGCACCACACCGACAGCC
Organism: Rikenellaceae bacterium; assembly: GCA_029068395.1. Taxonomy (GTDB): domain Bacteria; phylum Bacteroidota; class Bacteroidia; order Bacteroidales; family Rikenellaceae; genus CASDZP01. Next base: position 4,042 of record JAIECQ010000110.1, on the reverse strand, counting down.
TGCTGGAGCACAAGATATCGGGCGGCATATCATATCTGTTCATGCTGCTTGTAGGACTGAGCACCCCCCTCTTCGTGGGCATAGACATAGAGCCTGTCGTCTCAGACAAGGTCACGGCCTCAATAGGACACATGAGCTGGGGCACCATAGCCCTGCACGTGGTGGTGGTGACGGCCCTATCCAACATAGGCAAGCTGATACCCATGTTTTTCTACCGCGACCGTCCGCTGCTCGAACGACTGGCCCTCTCGATAGGCATGTTCACCCGCGGAGAGGTGGGCGCCGGCATAATATTCATAGCCATAGGCTACGGCCTGGGCGGACCGTTGCTCATAATATCGCTGCTGACAATCGTGTTCAACCTAATACTCACCGGCTTCTTCGTGGTGACAGTAAAACGTATGTCGCTCAAAATTTACGGAAGAGAGGCCGGGAAGGTGGCGGCATAGGCATCACCACTTCAAACACCGCATGACAGCTCTTTTGAGAGCAACACGCCACCCAGACACGGCTCACATGGAGCGGTCAGATTTTGATTTGAAATTAAACGTTAGTATCTTTGTAGAAAAGATTACAAATGGCACTGAACATAATATTGGTAATAATAGGTTACCTTTTGGGTTCCATACCCAGTTCGGTATGGATTGGCAAACGTTTTTACGGCATCGACGTGCGCGAACACGGCAGCCACAACGCCGGAGCCACCAACACATTGCGCGTGCTGGGACGAAAGGCGGCGCTTCCGGTGTTTGCAATAGACTTCCTGAAGGGATTTGCCGCCGTAGAACTGTCGCTCATAGCAATTCACTTCAACGGATATGCCGAAGGGAGCACCGAGCTGTTCGTGTTGCGAATGGCCCTCACCGTGGCTGCCGTAATGGGTCACATATTCCCCGTATTCGCCGGCTTCAAGGGCGGCAAGGGCGTGGCTACCATAGCCGGCACTATGGTGGCTTTAGCAACGGTACCAACACTTTTGGCCTTCGGGGTATTCATGGTGGTGCTGGCCTTGAGCCATTATGTATCGCTCGGCTCAATATTGGGCGGCATATCGTTCCCCGTGATGCTTGTGCTGTGGCATGCCGACTTCAAAATGGTCATCTTCGGCATTATAGTGGCCGTAATGCTCATTTTCACCCACAGACGAAACATAAAACGCCTGCTCTCGGGCACCGAGTCGAAAATATACCTTATAAAAAAGAGAAACAAAGAGTAGCAATACTGCGCATACATCACGCCGCATCCGCCATCATACGGGTGCGGCTTTTTTTACATGCGTCAACATGCAGACAACAGACTGAATATCACCCGCATAAACACGAGCGACAATAATATAGGGAGACAAAAATAAGTGTGATTTTATTAACAATAAATAAAATTTTTATATCTTTGACCGTCGGTCTTAGATACTCACGCTCGGCAAAACCAAACAAGTTTGCTTTTGCTCTCGCTTATTCGTATCTTTAACCTGACGGTTTTAAGATACTTCGCCTCGGTCAATCAAATAAAATTTGATTGTCACTCGGCTTAATCGTATCTTTAACCTGACGGTTTTAAGATACTCACGCTCGGCAAAACCAAACAAGTTTGCTTTTGCTCTCGCTTATTCGTATCTTTGTAATCGGAGAAAGAGGGGGATAATCCCTCCACAGCCAATCGCAACAATTTAACTTACAGTGCGATCGTTTAAAAGCTAAAGGAAAACTAAATAACAAACATAATTTTAAAACCAAAATCTATGGCAACAATTGATTTGAGCAAATACGGCATTACCGGTGTCAAAGAGATTATTCACAACCCCTCTTACGACGAGCTTTTCAAGGCAGAGACCGACAGCTCTTTAGAGGGCTTTGAGAAGGGTCAGCTCACCGAGCTTGGCGCCGTCAACGTCATGACCGGCGTTTACACCGGCCGTTCGCCCAAAGATAAATTCTTCGTTCTCGACGACACCACCAAAAACACCGTGTGGTGGACCTCTGATGAGTACAAGAACGACAACAAACCCGTCGACGCCAAATGCTGGAATGCCGTCAAAGAGCTTGCACAGAAAGAGCTTTCAGGCAAAAAGCTCTATGTGGTCGACACATTCTGCGGCGCCAACCAGAACACCCGCATAAAAGTACGCTTCATCATGGAGGTGGCTTGGCAGGCACACTTCGTGACCAACATGTTCATTCGCCCCACAGCCGAAGAGCTGGCGGGTTACGGCGAGCCCGACTTCGTGGTCATGAACGCATCGAAAGCCAAGGTCGAGAACTACAAAGAGCTGGGTCTCAACTCAGAGACTGCCGTTGTGTTTAACCTCACCGAGAAAATTCAGGTCATCATCAACACATGGTATGGCGGCGAGATGAAGAAGGGCATGTTCTCATACATGAACTATCTGCTGCCGCTCAAAGGCATCGCATCTATGCACTGCTCGGCAAACACCGACCTCAAAGGCGAGAACACCGCCATATTCTTCGGCCTGTCAGGCACCGGCAAGACCACCCTCTCGACCGACCCCAAACGTCTGCTCATTGGCGACGACGAGCACGGCTGGGACGACGAGGGCGTCTTCAACTTCGAGGGCGGATGCTATGCCAAGGTCATCAACCTCAGCGCTGAGGCCGAGCCCGATATCTATAAGGCCATACGCCGCGACGCCCTTTTGGAGAATGTCACCGTAGATGCTGCCGGCAAGATAGACTTCGCCGACAAGAGCGTCACCGAGAACACTCGCGTCTCTTACCCCATCTATCACATTGACAACATCGTAAAACCCATCTCTAAGGCTCCCGCCGCAAAACAGGTCATCTTCCTGTCGGCAGACGCCTTCGGTGTGCTGCCTCCGGTGTCTATACTCGATCCCGAGCAGACCAAATATTACTTCCTCTCAGGCTTCACCGCCAAGCTGGCAGGCACCGAGCGCGGCATCACCGAGCCTACCCCCACGTTCTCGGCTTGCTTCGGAGCGGCGTTCCTCTCGCTGCATCCCACCAAGTATGCAGAAGAGCTCGTCAAGAAGATGCAGAAATCGGGCGCCAAGGCTTACCTTGTCAACACCGGATGGAACGGTACCGGCAAGCGTATATCTATCAAAGACACCCGCGGCATCATCGACGCCATACTCGACGGCTCGATAGACAAGGCGCCCACCAAGACGATACCCTATTTCAACTTCACCGTGCCCACATCGCTGCCCGGTGTAGACCCCGCGATACTCGACCCCAGAGACACCTATGCCGACGCCTCTCAGTGGGATGTCAAGGCTAAAGATCTCGCAGGCCGATTCATCAAAAACTTCGAGAAATACACCTCCAACGAAGAGGGCAAAAAACTCGTCGCCGCAGGGCCCAAACTCTAACAGTGAATGCCGCCGGGTGATGACGGAACTGTCTGCGCTCATGTGTTGACAGCACTGCCTCCGGCGGCCCTTCCGGGGGAGGGGTCACGGACCCCGTTTTGATATTTTTGAGGAACAACTAAGCGGATAATTACAGCTATCCCATAAATGTGTTTCGACATACGTCTTACACATTTATGGGATAGCTGTTTTTGGCCCTTGGGGTTGGTGCCTGGAAGATATTAGACAGGGGCAGGACCTCGACGGAAAGGGTGCGGAAACAAAACAGAAAACATAAACCGCAGTACAACAGCAACCACCGGCACAACGGAGAGCGGAACGGAGCCTGCGGAGGGCACAGCGAGAAAGTTATGTGCATCACTGCCGTGACTTATTCACCGCCATACATATTAATCACCGATATGCGGCCCTCCGTTGGGCGGAGGCTCCGGGCCGCTCGGGCTTCGTTCCTCAGCCCGGGCATAAGGAATAGTGTGCGGTTTCGTTACACTTAGACCGCGGTGGGCCAGCGCTGGCGCCGGCCTCATCGGCGTGGAGGTCGAGGGCGTGATGATGGTCTTGCGTAGTGAGTGACAAAGACGTGCGGCACCTTGGGTTGGCCGGCACGTGCCTTTAGCGTGAAGGAGCCACGGGCCGAGCCTGCGGGGGCAAAGCGTGAAAGTGACGCGCATAACCGCCGTGACTTAGTCACTGCCT
>JAIECQ010000011.1 GCA_029068395.1 Rikenellaceae bacterium | reverse complement strand
GGCAAGAAGGGTTAGTGTCATGATGGCAGGCGGGGTGGTGTGTTGTTGAGTCGGTTTTAAGTTAACATTATTCGATAATGACAATTTTTACTATCACAGACCTTGTCGACTGGTCTCGGGCACAGTTTGCCCTCACAGCCATGTATCACTGGCTGTTTGTTCCGCTGACTCTCGGTTTGGGTTTTATCTGCGCCTTTATGGAGACGCTCTATTACCGTCGCGGGTTAGACCCCCAGTGGCGTCGTACGGTGCGTTTCTGGATGCGTCTGTTTGCGGTCAACTTCGCCATAGGGGTGGCCACGGGGCTGATACTCGAATTTGAGTTCGGCACCAACTGGTCTAACTACTCCTATTTCGTGGGCGACATATTCGGTGCCCCTTTGGCCATAGAGGGCATACTGGCCTTTTTCATGGAGAGTACCTTCGTGGCCGTCATGTTCTTCGGCTGGAACCGTGTGTCGCCGCGTCTGCATCTGGCCTCCACATGGCTCACGGCCATAGGGGCCAATCTGTCGGCCTTTTGGATATTGGTGGCCAACGCCTGGATGCAATATCCCGCCGGCATGCGTTTCAACATCGAGACCGCCCGTAACGAGATGGTCGACTTCCTTGACGTGGCACTCTCGCCCGTGGCCATCAGCAAGTTTGTGCACACGGTAACATCAGGGTTTCTGTTGGCCTCGCTCTTTGTGGTGGCCATATCGGCGTGGTTCCTTCTTAAAAAGAGGCAGGAGGCTTTCGCCCTACGCAGCATGAAGGTAGCGGCGGTGTTCGGTCTTGTGAGCGCGGTGGCGGTGGCATGGACCGGCGACATGTCGGGTGTGCACGTGGCCAGATATCAGCCTGCCAAGTTGGCGGCGATGGAGGCTCTTTACGAGGGTCGCGACGGCACTCCTCTCACCGTGGTGGGGCTGCTCAACACCGACAAGAGGCACGACAACGACGCCCCCGTATTCGACTTTGAGCTTAAGATAGACAAGATGCTGTCGCTGTTGGCTTTCCATAATCTCGACGCCTTTGTACCCGGCTTTAACGACCTCATATACGGCAACGCGGAGCACGGCATAATGCCCGTTGCCGAGAAGATGGAGCGCGGACGCAAGGCCCTTGAACAGCTGTCGCTTTACAGCAACGCCATACGCGAGGGCAACACCGGCGAGGCGGCCCGCATAAAGAGGCTGTTTGACGTAGACACCCCCGAGGGCACGGCCTTCTATGACGACTATTTCAGATATTTCGGCTACGGATTCCTTAAGTCTGAGCACGATATAGTGCCGCCCATAGGGCTTGTGTTTTACAGCTTCCGTGTGATGGTGGGCCTTGGCGTATGGTTTGTGGTGCTCTTTGCCGCATGCCTTGTGATGTTGAAAAAGGGGGTGCTGGTGCGCCGTCGCTGGGCCTTGTGGCTCATGCTGCTGTCGTTGCCATTGCCCTACATTGCCGGACAGGCCGGCTGGGTTGTCTCTGAGGTGGGACGCCAGCCCTGGACGGTGCAAGATATGCTGCCGGCAATGGCTTCGGTGTCAGAGCTTTCGACCGATGCGGTCAAAACCACATTCTTCATTTTCGCCGTGCTTTTCACCGTGCTGCTGGTGGCCGAGATAATGATAATGGTGCGTCAGGTCAAGAACGGACCCGAGGCGATAAACGATTAATATAACAACAGATACAATGGAGTCATACCTTACATATCAACACTATTGGTGGTTTGTCATATCGCTCCTTTGCGGTATTTTGGTCTTCCTTTTGTTCGTGCAGGGGGGGCAAACCCTCATCTATCGTCTTAGCGGCGGAGACAAAGATCGCAAGACCCTGCTGATAAACGTGCTGGGACACAAGTGGGAGCTTACCTTCACCACGCTCGTGACCTTTGGCGGCGCCTTCTTTGCCTCATTCCCGCTTTTTTACTCTACATCGTTCGGCGGCGCCTTTTACGTGTGGATGGCCATACTCTTCTTTTTCGTCATTCAGGCGGTGGCATACGAATATCGCAGCAAGCCCTCAAACCTGCTGGGGGCGCGTGTCTACGAGTCGTTTCTGGTGCTCAACGGCTTTTTCGGAACCATACTGCTGGGCACGGCCTTGGGTACGCTATTCACGGGGGCCGAGTTTACCGTCTCGCGCGACAACATGGCGTCGCTTTCAGGCTCTAACGTCATATCGCAGTGGCAGTCGCCATGGCGCGGTCTTGAAGCGGTGCTCGACTATCGCAACGTAGCCCTCGGTCTGGCCGTGTTCTTCCTCTCGCGCACCCTTGCGATACACTATTTTTACGCCACCGTCAGCAGCAACAAGATAATAGCCAAGAGCCGACGTCCGCTTATCGTCTCTACTGTGCTGTTCCTTGTCTTCTTTCTCGTCTTTTTCGGCGGCGTGATGCTTGCGGGGGGCTATGAGACCAACCATGCCACCGGCCGTATATGGTATGTGGCCCACAAGCACTTCTATAACTTCATAGAGCTTAGTTGGCTGGGCGCAGGCTTCGTGTTGGGTCTGGTGCTGGTTTTGGTGGGGCTGTTCATGGGGCTTGACCGCTGCAAAAACACCATATGGGTGAGCGGTCCGGGGGTTGTCATCACAGTGACGGCGCTAATGCTGTGTGCCGGATTCAACAACACGGCATATTACCCCTCGCTCTCAGACATGAGCAGCTCGCTGACGGTGAGCAACTCGTCGTCGAGCCTCTTCACGCTCAAGACCATGACGCATGTGTCATATCTGATACCCTTTGTGGTGGCCTATATAGCCTTTATGTGGTATCAGATGACCAAAAAGCGCGAGAGCGTCGACGACCTCGACAATGCGCCCGAAAAATATTGATTCGGCTCCTTATCCGATAGGCCGGCACTTGTTGTCGACCCGAGAGGCGGCACCACAGGTGTCGTCTCTTTTTGCTGCCTCAGATAATGGCCGGTCTTGACAGACAACGAAAAGCCGTTATGCTGATGCTAATGTTTGGCGACAAATTTAAAATTAGTATATTTGCAGGTAATAATTTCCGGCTCACCGTGTTGCGTGCGTCTAAAAGGAGATGGCGATGGAGGGTTATCACATACCGGTATTGCTTGAGGAGAGTCTTGCGGCTCTTTCTCTGAAGTCTGACGGCGTATATGTCGATTGCACGTTCGGCGGTGGAGGCCATTCGCGCGGCATACTGTCGCGTCTGGGTCGTGACGGCATGCTGCTGGCCTTTGATCAGGATGCCGACGCCGAGGCCAACCTGCCCGACGACGACCGCGTGGTCTTCATACGCAGCAACTTCCGCTTCCTGCGCTCGCAGCTTAGGGCGCGCTCTGTAGATTATGTCGACGGCATCATTGCCGACCTCGGCGTCTCGTCGCACCATTTCGACGACCCGTCGAGGGGCTTCTCGTTCCGTTTCGACTCGCCGCTCGACATGCGCATGAACGGCAGCGCCGGACTATCGGCCCGCGATGTGATAAACACCTACGACCACGCCGACCTTCTGCGCATATTACGCGATTACGGACAGCTGCCATCGCCCCACAAGATAGCCGGTCAGATAGTATCGTGGCGCGACAATAAGAGCATCGACACCACAGGCGACCTTATAGAGTGCGTCAAGCGGTACACGCCCGCACGCGATGAGTCTAAGTTTCTGGCCAAGCTGTTTCAGGCGGTGCGCATAGAGGTCAACGGCGAGATGGAGGCCTTGCGCATGATGCTTGAACAGAGCGTCAAGGTGCTGTCGCCCGGCGGACGTCTGGCGGTGATAACATACCACTCGCTCGAAGACAGGCTTGTCAAGAACTTCATGAAGAGCGGCAATTTTGACGGGATTGTAGAGCGCGACATCTACGGCAATGCCAGTCTGTCGCTTGAGCCTGTGGGTAAGCCTCTGACCCCGTCGCAGCAGGAGGTGGCCCGCAACAGCCGGTCGAGAAGTGCCCGCTTAAGGGTGGCAAAAAAAATATGACACAATGAAAATCAAAGACATCATATCGGGCAGGTTTCTTGCGGAAGACAGGGTCACGCGTCGCTCGCCGGCAATCGTGTATATTGTCTTTCTGATGCTTCTTTACATATTCAACATTTTCGACACCCAAAAGCGTTATCGCCGCATTTTGGCCGTAGAGCGCGAGATAGCGCGTCTGAAAGTGTCGGCTACAACCACCGAGACTAAGCGTGTGTCGGTCACGCGTGAGGCCAGCATCAGAAAAATGGTCAAGGAGCGCGGTATCGGCCTTATAGAGAACGACACCCCTCCGCAACAGATCAGATGATGAGTTCGCAACATTATCAATATCGTTACCGCCACACCGACACCACCAGACCGGATGCCGACAGGCGCAAGGACATACGCAAAGAGATATACGACAGGTCTATGTACCTCTATTACATCTTTCTGCTTGTGGGCCTTGTCATAGTATGCCGCATGCTTTACATACAATACAGCGCCGAGGGCTTCTCGCTTCGTGAAGAGGCGCGCAACGGTCGCAGCTTCGGCATACGCAACACCGAGGCCAAGCGCGGCGACATACTCTCGCACGACAACCGCATGCTGGCCACCACAATACCCCTCTATCACATATACATGGACTTCGCTGCCGAGGGCCTTGACGACGATGCCTTCCGCGCCGGTGTCGACTCGCTGAGCATCTGCCTGTCGGGATTCTTCAAAGACCGCACCGCCGCTGCCTATCGCGATTCGCTGGCACGATGGCGCACCGGCCGGCACCGTTACAAGCGCATAACCCCGCGGCGAATCAATTACATAGAGCTTAAAGAGGTGGTGGGATTTCCCATACTGCGCAGAGGTCGCAACCGAGGCGGCATGGTCATAGATACCGTGCAGCAGCGCATATTTCCCAACGGCGACATGGCACGCCGCACCATAGGACGCATGAACGCCAAGGGCGGGTTTGGCCTTGAGAGCTTTTTCGATAAGGAGCTGTCAGGTGTCGACGGCGTGACCGCGGTGCAGAAAATATCGGGTAACTTCTGGATGCCCATACCCAACCCCAACAACATCACGCCCATAGACGGCCACGACATAGTCTCTACCATAGACATAGAGGTGCAAGAGGTGGCCGAGGCGGCTCTGCGCGAGCAGCTCGAAAAGCATGACGCCATCTGGGGCACTGCCATACTTATGGAGGTGTCCACAGGGCAGATAAGGGCCATTGCCAACCTCAACAAGCAGGTCAGAAGCAACGGCTCTGTGCGCTACATAGAAGACTACAACTATGGCGTGGGCATGAACATGGAGCCTGGCTCGACATTTAAGTTAGTGAGCCTCATGGCGTTGCTTGACGATGCCAAGGCCGACATAAACGAGATGTTCGACACGGGCGACGGGGTGGCCTATCTCACACCCCACAAGATAAAGGTCAGCGACACCCGTCGCGGAGGCTACGGCAACATATCGCTGAAACGCGTGTTTGAGGTGTCGTCGAACATAGGATTCGCCAAGGCGATAAACAAATATTACGGACACAACCCCAAACGGTTCACCGACTACCTCTACAAGTTAGGGCTGCACAAGGGCTACGACCTTCAGCTTCCCGGCGAGGTCACCCCTGTGATACGGCGTCCCGGCGACAGGCAGTGGGACGGCTCGACCCTCACCATGATGTCGTTCGGTTACGCCATGCTGATGACACCGATACATACGCTGGCCATATACAACGCCATAGCCAATGACGGTCGCTATGTCAAGCCGCTGCTGGTCACCGAGGTACGTAACAGTGACGGAGTGGTGCGCAGCTACGCTACCGAGTCGCTCAACGAGCGCATATGTTCGCCCGGCACCTTGCGCTTTTTGCAGGAGTCGCTTGAGGGAGTGGTCAACGACGGCACGGCGGCAGTGTTGCGCAACGACAACTACCGCGTGGCCGGCAAGACGGGTACCGCGCAGGTGGCCAAGGGAGGCAAGGGCTATCTGGTGGACGGCGGCCGTTATTACCTCGGCTCCATAGTGGGGTATTTCCCCGCCGACAAACCCAAATATTCGTGCATCGTGGCCATAGAGACGTATCATCCCATAGGGTCGACGAAGGTCTATTACGGCGGCTCGCTGTCGGGTCCGGTGTTTCGCGCCATCGCCGACAAGGTCTATTCTCAGTCGCCCGACTGGGGCAACAGCGTCAGCAGGCCCGCAAGGGTGTCGCCACAAGAGCGTCATAGAGAGCAGCAGGCCTCGTTGCGTGCCAATACACCTCCTCAGGTCAAGGGCGGACGCAAGGGTCGTGTGCTATCGGCATCGTCTAAGATAGGCGTGAGGGTCAAGGGCAGCATATCGGGAGACTTTGTGCGAAGCGATTCGTTGCACCACATGCGTCCGGTGCCAACCCACGGAGTGCCTGACGCAAGGGGCATGGCTCTGAGGGATGCCGTCGTATTGCTCGAGCAGAAGGGATTGGTCGTAGCACCATCCGGAACAGGCATCGTAACAGAACAACGCATAAAGGGAGACACCGTATATCTCCGCCTGCGATAGTTGCAGCCACTGCGGTGATGCCTTGCCGTCACATCCGGTGATGGTGTGACGTCACTGCGGATGATGGTTTGCTGGCACTGCCTCCGGCGGCCCTTCCGGGGGAGGGGTCACGGACCCCGTTTTGATATTTTTGAGGAACAACTAAGAACAGAAGTACGAAAGATATGGATAAAGGCGTTCGACTATCGTCTCTCACCTTTATCCATATCTTTCGTTTTGGGCACTGAGGAGTGGTGCCTGAAAGATATTCAACAGGGGCCATGACTCTCGGCGGAAAGGGTGCGGAAGCAAAACAGAAAACATAACAGCAGTGCGGCAAAGCACAATAGGGTAGTGCAGTCAAGCATGACAGCCGCGCCGCAACCATAAGGGCAGCACAGCAACCACCGGCACAGCGGAGAGCGCCCCGGGGCCTGCGGAGGGCACAGCATGAAAATGGTGAGCATCACTGCCGTGACTTATTCACTGTCATACATATATATAGCTGTGCGGGGCTGCGGCCCTCCGCTGGGCGGAGGCTCCGGGCCGCTCGGGACTCGTTACCTCGTCCCGGACACAAGGAATTTTTGCTTACGGCATACTTCGTAATGCCGGTGATAAGGAATAGTGTGCGGTTTCGTTTCACTCAGATCGCGAGGTGGGTTGCCTTAATTGATATAGTTATTTACTGGTGTTTTCATTCCTCGTGCTCTCATTTCTTTTGCTTTCATTCCCTTGGTGGTTGTGGGCCGACCTGTGGTCGGCCTCATCGGCGAGGAGGTCGAGGGCGTGATGATGGTCTTGCGTGGTGAGAGACAAAGACGTACGGCACCTTGGGTTGGCCGGCACGTGCCTTTGGCGTGAAGGAGCCACGGGCCGAGCCTGCGGGGGCAAGCGTGAAAGTGACGCGCTTCACCGCCGTGACTTAGTCACTGCCTGT
>JAIECQ010000109.1 GCA_029068395.1 Rikenellaceae bacterium | reverse complement strand
TAGACAGCCCACAGAGGTGGTGCCTGTCAGCGTGTCGGGCCATCGTCACCCCGCCCCTGCCGCTTTCGGCACCCCCGAAAACGGACACCAGCCCGACCCTTCCACGTTCGAAGCCCCTTCCGACCCCCTGCGCTCGTTCAAGCCGCACAACTCACCGGCCGCCTACAGTGTGCCGCAAGAAAACCCATACACGCAACCCATACGCTACCCCGCCACCGAAGAGCCTCACAACCAATATGTAGTGGCCCCATACGTGGCCGGCGGAGCCCTCGCCGCCATGCCGGGACTCTTCTCGTCACCATGGCAATACCATAAAGAGACAAGACCCTCTTACAACGAGACGCAAGCAATACGATGGGCCGAAGAGGATATGGAAAACGATTTAGTTTTAAGCTTCACCCAACAGCACAACCCCACACCCAAAGGGGTTGGCTCAGAGACTATCTTCCAAAGCGACCTTGACCACAGAATGACTCTCGACGACACAGCCGCCGATTTTATCGACGACGTACACATCACCGAGACAGACAATTACGACATTACCTCCAGCGACGACATATTCGATGAAGACATGCCCGACCACGACTTCATGCACGAAGACGAGTTAGTAGGCGACTTCACCCTACCCGACACCGACAACTTCCTGTCTAACAACGACTTTCTCGAAGACAACGGCTTCATGGACGACGACCCTGACGACTCCGTCAGCCTGTGGATTGATTCTGACGACGAGGATTATCTTTAACAATAGCCCTAAAACGATCTACAAGCCCCCCTGCGGGCAGCAGAGCCGTAAAGGCAGACTAACAATGTGAATTTCAACAACATATAATTGTCGAATAAAAATAACCGCCGCACTTGTTTTTTTTAATATTTTTCGATATTTTTGTACGTTAAAATGAAACTGTTGATAAATGGAATCAAAAGAAAACGCGGTTAAGAACGCTTCTCAAGAGTATTCAGCCAGCAGCATCCAGGTGCTTGAAGGCTTGGAAGCGGTAAGGAAACGTCCTGCCATGTATATCGGCGACATAGGCGTGAAGGGTCTTCACCATCTTGTCTACGAGGTTGTCGACAACTCCATTGACGAGGCTTTGGCCGGCTATTGCACAGATATTAACGTATATATCAACGAAGACAACTCCATAACCGTCACCGACAACGGGCGCGGCATCCCCACCGACTTCCACGAGAAAGAGCAGAAATCGGCCTTAGAGGTCGTTCTGACAGTACTGCATGCCGGCGGCAAGTTCGACAAAGACTCTTACAAGGTGTCGGGCGGTCTTCACGGCGTGGGTGTCTCGTGCGTCAACGCGCTGTCTACCGAGCTTGTGGCGACAGTCAAGCGAGGCGGCAAGATACACCGCCAGACCTTCTCTAAAGGCGCCGCCACCTCACAGGTAGAGATTATAGGCCAGACCGACGAGACGGGCACCACCATAACATTCAAGCCCGACGCGACCATTTTCAGCGTCACCGAATACAACTTTGAAACGCTATCGTCGCGTCTGCGCGAGCTGGCATACCTCAATAAAGGCATCAGGCTCAACATCACCGACAAGCGCGAAAAAGACGACAAGGGCGAATACCTCCACGAAGAGTATTACTCTGAGAAGGGCCTCAAAGAGTTCGTCGAGTTTCTGGACGCCAACCGCGAGAAGCTCACCGACAACATCATATACTTAGAGAGCGACAAGAGCGGCATTCCCGTTGAGCTGGCCATGCAATACAACACCAGCTACTCGGAAAACGTACACTCTTATGTCAACAATATCAACACTATAGAGGGAGGCACGCACCTTACCGGCTTCCGCCGCGCCCTCACCCGCACTCTTAAGAAGTACGCCGAAGAGAGCGGCCAGCTTGCCAAACTCAAAATAGACATCAATGGCGACGACTTCCGCGAGGGTCTCACGGCCGTGATATCGGTAAAGGTGGCCGAGCCGCAATTTGAGGGTCAGACCAAGACCAAGTTAGGCAACGACGAGGTTGCCGCCGCCGTCGACCAGACGGTCAGCGCTGCCCTCACCCACTTTTTGGAAGAGAACCCCAAGGATGCCAAGCAGATAGTGCAAAAGGTGATAGTGGCGGCCCAGGCACGCAATGCCGCACGCAAAGCCCGCGAGATGGTACAGCGCAAAACGGTGCTGTCGGGTTCGGGTCTTCCCGGCAAGCTGGCCGACTGCTCGTCGCGCGAACGTGACAAGGCCGAGATATTCCTCGTCGAGGGTGACTCGGCAGGCGGTTCGGCCAAGCAGGGACGCGACCGCATCTTCCAGGCCATACTGCCGCTGAGGGGTAAGATACTCAACGTCGAAAAGGCCATGAAGCACAAAATTTTCGACAGCGAAGAGATACGCAACATCTTCAACGCCCTTGGCGTGACCATCGGCACCGAAGAGGACAGCAACGCCGTCAACCTTGAGAAGATGCGATACGGCAAAGTCATCATCATGACCGATGCCGACGTGGACGGAAGCCACATCGCAACACTCATCATGACATTCTTCTTCCGCCACATGATGGACGTCATCAAAAACGGTCACCTCTACATAGCCACACCACCGCTTTACCTTGTCAAGAAAGGGGGAGCCAACAACCGCAACAAAGGCATATATTGCTGGACCGACGAGGAGCGCCAGAACGCCCTTGCCGAGATAGGCAACGGCGCCGAGACACAACGCTATAAAGGTCTTGGTGAGATGGACCCCGAACAGCTGTGGGATACCACCATGAACCCCGAGACACGCATACTGCGTCAGGTGACCATCGAGAGCGCCGCCGAGGCCGACCGTCTCTTCTCCATGCTCATGGGCGACGACGTGCCGCCACGACGCGAATTCATAGAGCGTCACGCCAAATATGCCAACATAGACGCATAACAACAGATACAAACGCTTCCTGAATTAAAGTTCAGGAAGCGTTTGTCAAATATAGTCACAAGGGGCTTAACAATAACTGCCTATCCCCATGCCGAACCGTTCGCCATCACTCCGTAAAGGAGATTGACCGAAAACGAACGACAACAAACAGCGAGGCATCGTGTATGCCTTCACAATTCGGGGAACATAAGACAGCCAAGAAAGAGACAATACCCCACCTAAAGTACAACTTTAAGTAACTGCCGTATATAATTATGTTCAAGCTACTTCCGTGCATCATGCCTTGACTGATAGTTATGACTCCCAGAGGAGCTATTTTGCCGACCATACAAACAATTCAGGCAAAATATTTGCACTACACAAATAAGCAATGGAGAAAGCGAAAACCAACAGAACAAGACTGCAAAAAACGCACTTAAAGTACAACTTTAGATAATCCTTATATGTTTGACATTATCAGTAAGTTAGACCGAAACAAAATAGCATTGCAATGACTATACGCGACATTCCATACCATCAATTTCGCCGTGCAGGTGAATATACAGTGTCTGGCACAAATGTACCTAAAGTGCAACTTTACATAAACGTCATATATATTTTAAAATCAACGCATTAACATCCACAAATAAGCAAACAATCCATCTATCTAATGTAACACATCAGATAACCGCACATAACAACATAATAATCAGTCGATTAAATGAATTATTTGCAAACATAAACACACAACTGATTACAACATATAAACCTGATTTACAAAAACTTAACCTATGTTAAAGTTACCCGACATACCGGCAGATGCCACCAAGGAACAGAGATACAGAGAGATTATACCTCAAATAGAGTCTCTAATATCCTCAGAGACAGACCGTACCGCCGCCCTTGGCAATGTAGCGGCCTTGTTGCACGGCTACATGGGCTTCTTCTGGACAGGGTTTTACCTTGTAAAAAACGGCGAATTAGTGCTGAATGCGTTTCAGGGTCCTGTGGCATGCAGCTCAATAAAGCATGGTCACGGCGTATGTGGCACGGCATGGGCACAACGCCAAACCATTGTGGTTGACGACGTTGACAAGTTCCCCGGACACATAGCCTGCTCGTCGCTCTCACGTAGCGAGATTGTAGTGCCGTTGCTCAAGAACGGCGAGACCCTTGGAGTGTTAGACATTGATTCAGAGCATCTTGCCACATTTGACAACATCGACAAAGAGATGCTTGAAGAGTTGTGCAACATAGTAACCGAAATATGTTTCTGACATGAACAAACATATCATAACCTTAATAATCAGCATGTTATGGCTGGCAGGATGCCATAACGAACCAATGGACGACAAACCCACCATTGCAGTCTCAATAGAGCCGTTGCGCTATTTCGTAGAGCGGATAGCGGGCGACGAATACAACGTTGTCTCCATAATTCCCGAAGGGGCGTCGGCAGAGAGCTACGAGCCATCGCCCAAGAACATGCGCGATGCCGCCGGCTCCAGGCTGTTCATCTGCATAGGGCTGCTCGACAACGAACGCAACATAATCGGGGCGCTAAAGCAAAACAGCACCACGCAGGTGCTTGAGCTATACAAGTCGTGCATTGTGATGAACGATACGGGGCACGGTGGAGACGGCGCCGATCCTCATCTGTGGCTGTCTCCCTCCAACGGAGCCATGATGGCAGAGTCCGTAACCGAAGCGCTCGCAAAGCTGAATCCGCAGAACCGCAACACATACCAGACAAACAACACACTGCTACAGAACGACATAGAGATATTGTACATAATGGCCCTGACGTTGGCCGAGCAAAACCCGGGTCGCAAGGCCATAATTTACCATCCGGCCCTGTCATACCTCGCCCGCGATTGCTTTTTCGAGCAGATAGCCATTGAAAAAGAGGGCAAAGAGCCGTCGGCGGCCCATATCAAGAGTGTGATTGAGACAGGGCGCAAAAACGGCATTAAACGGGTGTTTTACCAGTCGCAGCTGAGCGCAGGCAGCGTAAAGGCCGTGGCTGACGAGATAGGCGCCGAACCCACCGAATTCAACCCCCTGGACGCCGAATGGCTCACAAACATGAAAAACATAATAACTCAGATATATGAGTAGGGAACTTGTCCGCGTTAAAGACGTCTCGGCAGGTTATGACGGCAACATAGTGCTGAGCCACATAGACTTGACCGTACGGCAATCAGACTTCATAGGCGTGATAGGGCCCAACGGCGGCGGCAAAACAACCCTTGTGAAGCTGTTGCTGGGACGTCTGACACCCGTGGAGGGCACCATAGAGTATGCTCCCGAGTTGGGCCACATAGGCTATCTGCCACAGGCCAACGCCACAGACAGGGCATTCCCCATAACCGTGCGCGAGGTGGTCGCATCGGGGCTACAGGCCGTGAAGGGCATTTTCGGCCGATATGGAGCCGCAGAACGCGCCAAGGTAGAGACGATAATGGAGAGGTGCGGCATAGCCCATTTGGCCGGCAAAACGGTCGGCGAACTGTCAGGCGGACAGCTACAGAGGGCCTTCCTGTGCCGGGCGCTTATCTCGTCACCGCGCATGCTCATATTGGACGAGCCTAACACATACGTAGACAACAAGTTCGAGAGCCAACTATACGAGCTGTTACGTCAGCTTAACGAGCAAATGGCCATAGTCATGGTGTCGCACGACCTCGGCACCATAACATCGCACGTCAAGAGCATCGCATGCGTGAACAGATGCCTCCATTATCACGACTCCAACATCATAACACAAGACGAGCTAAATCGTTATGAATGTCCGATACAGCTGGTAACACACGGCGAAGTGCCTCACACCGTATTAGAGAGACACAAAAACTGCCATTGCGCGTGCCATGAAGATTGACAAACAACCCTAAACCCCTGTCGGAAAAGCTACACACTACCCCATTTTCACGTCCACACAATCAACTGAACTACAATACGTTGACACCTGTCAACTAATCTTACGCATAAGGTGGTTTCAGAGGTGATTTCACACCAATAATAAGCTATGTCTGCAAAAGGTTGCATCCGACAGCAATCAGCCTAAAAAAGAGGCCACGCCCACACATATTGCGGGGAGGGTTTAACTGTATTGTTTAAACGTTTTAGCTTGCAGATTAATTACACGAGGACCTCTGCTTAAGGCGATACACATGAGGCGATTTGCCCGCGACCGATATCCGCAAATGCGTGTCGGCATCGGTGTCGATGAAAAGAGATGGCCGTCAAGAATACGCAGGACTAACCTATCGTTTTTAAATCAACATAATCACATGCAATAAAGCTAGTTACGACACGTTAACTAATCTAACACTTTAAGTTGTCTGCAAATCGTTTTCATGACCAACACACCCCCATTTACGAGGGATTGACTCCCCGTCTGACCATTCGTGACAGCAACGGGTTGCGGGTATCGCTGTTTATTCGGGAGGCCGGGATGTGTCTAAAAGATTTTGGGTGTTTACCGAGATGCCTAAAGGATTTTGATGTTTATCCGAAACCTAAGTGAAGTCAATGTATTTACCGGGATACAACGAGATTTCAAGGCAAAAATACAACCTACTTAATACAGTGAATTACAGCATAATAAACACACCCATCTAATACAACACATTAAGTAACTACAAGGCTCTTGTCAAAGAAGATTCG
The DNA here is from genome assembly GCA_029068395.1 of Rikenellaceae bacterium. Taxonomy (GTDB): domain Bacteria; phylum Bacteroidota; class Bacteroidia; order Bacteroidales; family Rikenellaceae; genus CASDZP01. Next base: position 2,032 of record JAIECQ010000109.1, on the reverse strand, counting down.
GCGCACAAAAAAGCTATTTTCGCCCTGCGAGCGCACAATATGTTTCACGAATCTGAGTAACACAAAACATTCCATACCTCTGTCACGCAAGAGGTATCGGCAACCACAACAAAGCACATAAAATAGGCTATAATACAAGCAATTAGCCTATATAGGATCAAGATATGCAAGAAAATGGCCATATATACACCTTCAGACAGCATAAGACGTGATCAGGCATAAGAGGGCACGCAGCGACAACAAAGTGGCATCAAAAAGCATAAAAAGGAGGAGCAAAAGGCAACAAGATAGATTTACCAGGCACATAGCCGGAGAAACAGCAGCAGAACAAAAAAAAATACATTTACAAACGTAATTACAATTGTAAATATATCCGTTATTCTCTAACTATTTGATTATAGGCTACTCACTGTAACTCTCAAACTTCCCGTTATCGTATAAGAGTATTACCTTTACTACTTTCGGCGTCTCTGCTTGTGTGTTAATTACATTTGTAACATCGCTCTCCGGGGCGCTCTCCTTTGTTTGGGGTTCAGGTGCCGCTGTCGGCACTGTATGGTCATCCGGAACGGAAACGGGCGCGGAATCCGGTACGCTCGAGGTTGCTGGCGCGGGTTCCGGCACTATTTCTTTAATAGGTTCAACTGACGTAAAATCAGTATTTTGTGTGTGATTATGTGAAGTTGTACTTAAGGTAGGTGCAGACCCCGCTGGGGAGGGGATTGCTGTGCCTTGCGGCGTCGGTTCGTGACGGAAGTCGTTCTCTTCGTCAAATATTACAGTTTCGTCGTCAAAATAGTCTAAATCAACAACTTTAGGGTCTTCATAAAGCTCAAAAGTGTGGTAATTGTCGCTCATGTCGACACTGTCGCCAGGAGCATAGCTGCCGGCAAAGAGAGAATCAACTTTAAATAGAGTGGGGTTATTATCTGGTTTTGACGACATTACACTGCTTAATGTATCCCGTCCCTTTAACTCTGTCTCTCTAAACATAGGACCGTTCCCCAAAAGCAGCCAATCGGGACTGACATCGGGAAAACGCTCCAGCAGACGCACCAAAAAGTCAAATCGCGGCTTATTTCGTCCGGCAAGTATGTGTGATATGCCCGAGGGTTGAACGTTCATTATTTCGGCAAATCGTTGAGAAGTATAGCCCTTTGCCGACAAAAGTTGCTCCAATCGCTCTTTCATATTTGTAACTATTTGACCACCAAACTAAAACACATCTGTAAAACAGATTGGTATTTACAAACATACAAACAAATAATGACAAAAACAAATATTTTTACACAAACGTAAAAAGAGCTAAAATCATGGCAAACTAATTACTTAAAGTCATACTTCATATAAATTCCATAAAATACTGATATATGCGTATTTACATACGTAAATTATACTCAAAAATGACAAATGTAGCTGTTTTTGGGCCGTTTTTGGGTTTTATTTAAAGTAATAGATTAAGTAATCTATGCCAATGTATTGATATATGCGCATTTAGTGTTACAATATTACTGAAAGTATAATTATATTCAGGGCTTCAGAATGGCTTGAATTACATTTGTTGCAAGAAATTTACATTACGTTTGTCTTATGGCGCGACGATATGTTTATCGTAGGTATAAATTTTAAAGTAGAAATTATTATGATGATTTACATGAACACTACAAATGAGGTCATGCTCCAATGCCGGGTGAAACAGAGGGAATGTAAAAGATTAAAAAGATATCAGGATAACATGCGGTGAGAATACCCTATTTGAATCAGATATTATGAGCTGCCCGTTGGTGAGATTGGTGCAAAAGAATTGCACGGCACATACACATGTAATGCGCTAATTACAAGATAATTACGTGGCAACAATACAGGTGTTCCGATATGATGTCGGGAGCAAAAGAGGAATATATTGCCTGCTAAATGGTTTTAGTTAATTCGTTTTATGGGCGCGGGATGGGGGCTGACTGTGATACCGGGACGGTTGGATGGATGGACGGATGGATTGACGGATGGATGGACGGATGGATGGATGGACGGA
>JAIECQ010000108.1 GCA_029068395.1 Rikenellaceae bacterium | reverse complement strand
CCAGTCTTTCGCCCCGGCAGGGCGGCGAGGGACGAGCCGCAACGGGCCTCGCCTCCCCCCCGCGGAGGCCCGTACCCCCACCAAGTAATTATAGGCAGTGACTAAGTCACGGCAGTTATGCGCGTCACTTTCACACTTGCCTCCGCAGGCTCGGCCCGTAGCTCCTTCACGCTAAAGGCACGTTAGGTGCGCAACCCAAGCAGCCGCCCCGCCAGCACAAGCATCAAGCCAAAGCCCCCTGTTTCACGCCTCACGGCCAAACTTCATCACGCCCCAACACTCACCTCCATGAGGCCGGCGCCAGCGCCGGCCCACAACCACCAAGGGAATGAAAGCAAAGAAATGAGAGCCAATGAATGTGAGCACCAGTAAATAACTAATCAATTAAGGCAACCCTCCGCGCGGTCTGAGTGCAACGAAACCGCACACTATTCCTTATGTCCGGCATAACGAAGTATGCCGTAAAGCAAAAATTCCTTGTGTCCGGGACGAGGCAACGAGTCCCGAGCGGCCCGGAGCCTCCCCCAACGGAGGGACGCAGCCCCGCACAGCAATATATATGGCAGTGAATCAGGGACGGCAGTGATGCTCTTCGTTTTCATGCTGTGCCCTCCGCAGGCTCCGTTCCGCTCTCCGCTGTGCTGGTCGTTACTGTGCTGCCCGCTATGCTTTGCTGCCTTGCTGTTATTGTTTCTGTTTTGTTTCCGCATCCTTTCCGTTGAGAGTCATGGCCCATGTTGAATATCTTTCAGACGCTCAAGCCAGAGGCCAAAACGAAAATATGGAATAAAGGTGTGAGACGCATGTCGAAACACCTTTATTCCATATTTTCGTACTTCCGCCTTAGTTGTTCCTCAAACATATCAAAACGGGGTCCGTGACCCCTCCCCCGGAAGGGCCGCCGGAGGCAGTGCCAGTAGACCATTATCCGCAGTTCCAGCAATCACAGTGAGCAGTTCCGTCAAAACGGGCAGTCGTTTAAAAAAGCGTCATGAAATTTGGAAAGAATCAGGAAAAGTTGTAATATTGCAATAAATTACGACAGGATAGTGTTGTAACAGGCTATCTGTTTTTTATTTACCAAACGGTAAAAAGATGACAAAATCGAAAGTTACAGAATTAGAGCAAAAAAAAGAGAAGATCTTTCTCGGCGGTGGCATCAAAGCCATTGAGAAGCAGAAGGCGATGGGAAAGCTTACTGCGCGTGAGCGTATTATCGCGTTGCTTGATGAGGGTTCGTTCCATGAGTACGACATTTTCGTGGAGCATGACTCTCACGATTTCGGCATGCAGAATAAGGAGTTGCCTGGCGATGGTGTTATCATAGGCACTGGTCGCATCTGCGGTAACCCTGTAGCTGTTTTCGCACAGGACTTCACTGTTGCCGGCGGCTCTTTGGGTCACATGCACGCCCGTAAGATCACCAAGATAATGGACTATGCGCAAAACATGCGCATTCCCCTTATAGGTATCAATGACTCCGGCGGAGCACGCATACAGGAGGGTGTCAATGCCCTTGCCGGATATGGCGAGATATTCTTCCGCAACACCCTTGCCAGCGGAGTCATCCCCCAAATATCGGTTATCCTCGGTCCTTGCGCCGGAGGAGCCGTCTATTCTCCGGCACTTACCGACTTCGTCTTTGTCGTCGATAAGGTATCTAAGATGTTCATCACCGGCCCCGAGGTCATAAAGACCGTATTGGGCGAGGAGATATCGCAGGAAGACCTTGGCGGTGCTCGCGTTCACAGCGAGGTTGCCGGCAATGCGCACTTCTTTGCCGAGAGCGAAGACGAATGTTTTGCCCAGATACGCAAGCTCATATCGCTCATCCCGGCCAACAACAGCGTTCCATCTGCGAGCGAGAAACAGCAAGAGCCTAAAAAAGACTATAAGATCGACCAGATAGTGCCTCTCGATCCGACTATCCCTTACGATGTCCGCAATGTCATACGCGCAATCGCCGATGACAGCGACTTCTTCGAGGTTATGGAGCTTTTTGCAGCCAATATAGTCGTTGGTTTCGGTCGCATCGACGGTCAGACAGTCGGTTTCGTAGCCAACCAGCCTGCCGTGATGGCCGGAGTTCTCGACTGCGACTCTTCCGACAAGGCCGCACGCTTTATCCGTTACTGCGATGCGTTCAACATACCTATCGTAACGCTCGAAGACCTCCCCGGCTACCTCCCCGGCATCGACCAGGAGCACTCGGGAGTCATCCGCCACGGAGCCAAGTTGCTTTACGCTTATAGTGAGGCTACCGTTCCTAAAATCACGGTCATCATGCGCAAGGCCTATGGTGGCGGTTATATCGCAATGGGTTCACGCCATCTCCGCGCCGACTTTGTGTTTGCATGGCCTCAGGCAGAGATCGCCGTTATGGGTCCCGATGGTGCTGCCAACATCATTTTCCGCAAGGAGATCATGGAGGCCGAAAACCCCGAAGAGATGCGTAAGGTCAAGATACAGGAGTATAAAGACAAGTTCGCAAACCCCTATGTTGCAGCCTCAAAGGGCTATATCGACTCTGTCATCGCTCCCGACGAGACCCGTCGTTTTGTGGCCCACGCGCTCAAGGTGTCTAAGAATAAAACGGTTCTTCGTCCTCAGAAGAAGCACGGTATCCCTCCATTTTAATGGGTTATCGTCCTCTGACGGCTCACAGGGCGGTTCGTCAACCGACGTTCCGCTCTTTACAAACAACCTTAATTTTACACCTAAATCGAAATTATGGGCAACAATAAAACGGAGGAGACACCCTATCAGGTTATATCCACGATGCACGGCGACTTCAAGACAGAACGTGTCACCGAAACGTATCGCAGACGTAAACCGTGGGAGCCTGCCAATCCCAAGCATGTGATTAACTTTATTCCGGGTACGGTTGTGTCGGTGAAGGTTAAGGCGGGCGATAAAGTTGCCGTGGGAGACGATCTCATCCTATTTAAAGCAATGAAGATGGACAGTATGATAACCTCAGATATCGCAGGTGTCGTAAAGTCTGTCGACATACACGAGGGTGACCGACTTCCCAAAGGCACTGTCATGATAGAGTTCGAGTAATCGACAATATCCCGCAAGACCCTATAAACAGGTGATTACCATTAGTTTATGGTGATCGCAATATGTTGATTGTGTCATATCAATATGACCTGAAATAGTAAATAGCCGCTTCTAAATGGAGCGGCTATTGCTATGTATAATATATAGGATAGGGTGAAGCGGTTGGATGAGGAACGGCAGATTGGCTGACGTGGCGCCGGAATGAGGGGAGGGAGCAGTTGAAATGATTTGAAACGGAAGTTGTGATTTTTTGGTGGTGGGGAGATAGGTGAGGAAGTATTTTGTGCTGATAAGATGCGAGTGACATGCAACATGGAGGAGGGTATTGAGGTTTCGTCTGACTCAAACCGTACTTCTCGCCAGCTTTTGCTTCGGCAGGCTTTTGCTCCGGCATGGTATGTTTTGCTCCGCATGATTTCACCGCAAGGCTTTGCCGGATGGCGACAAGGCCGATTTGACGCGGAATGTTTTTTTGTGCCGGCAGACTACCGAAAGGTCTGTGAACCCCGCAACGGGCCTTGCCCCGCAGACTCGGCCCGTAGCTCCTGCACGCTAAAGGGGCGTTAGGTGCGCAACCCAAGCAGCCGCCCCGCCAGCACAGGCACAAAGCCAAACTACAAGCTACAAAGCCTTGCCAAAAGCTACAGCCAAAGCGCCCCGCCTGTTTCACCCCTCACGGCCCAATTTCATCACGCCCCCCTACACTCACCACGTGCGGCCGGTGCTGGCGCCGGCCCATTTCGCACCGGCAGGGCGGTCTGAGTGCAACGAAACGCACTCTTTTATTTAACCAAGTTGCTTTTGTGTGTTTTTGCTCCGGCAGACTTTCGCCCCGGTAGGGCGGCGAGGCACGAGCCGCAACGGGCCGACCCTCCCCCCGCGGAGGCCCGTAACACCGCCACGCTATTGTAAGCAGTGACTAAGTCACGGCGGTTATGCGTGTCACTTTCACGCTTGCCTTCGCAGGCTCGGCCCGTGGCTCCTTCACGCCAAAGGCACGTTAGGTGCGCAACTCGAGCGGCCGCCCCGCCAGCACGGCCACAGAGCCAAACCACAAGCTACAAAGCCTTGCCAAAGGCAACACCAAAGCGCCCCGCATGTTTCACGCCTCACGGCCCACCTCGCATCGGTCGGAAACCCGGCAGTGCGGTCTGAGTTAAACGAAACCGCACACTTTCATTTAACCTAGATGCTTTTGCGGGACTTTTTGCACAGGTAATTTTTGCTCCGGCAGGCTTGCGCAGACATTATTTGCCACGCATGGTTTAGTGTCGCAAGTTTTTGACCCGGCAGGGCGGCCGAGGTACGAGGCCGCAACGGGCCTCCCCCCGTACCCCCGCCACGCAATTATAGGCAGTAACTAAGTCACGGCGGTGAAGCGCGTCACTTTCATGCCTTGTCTCCGCAGGCTCGGCCCGTGGCTCCTTCATACCAAAGGCACGTACCGGCCAACCCAAGGTGCTGCACGTCTTTGTCACTCACCACGCCAGACCATCATCACGTCCTCGACCTCCACCACGATGAGGCCGGCGCCAGCGCCGGCCCACCGCGGTCTGAGTGTAACGAAGCCGCATACTTTCATTTAACATTGATGCTTTTGCGGAGGCTTTTGCACAGGTAGCTTTTGTACAGCATGGCTTTTTGCACCGGCAGGGCTTTTGCACCGCAGGGCGGCGAGGCACGAGACGCAACGGGCCGATCCTCCCCCCGCGGAGGCCCGTAACCCCGCCACGCTATTGTAGGCAGAGACTAAGTCACGGCGGTTATGTGTGTCACTTTCACGACTTGCCCCCGCAGGCTCGGCCAAAGCTTCTTCACGCTAAAAGAGCATTAAGTGCGCAATCCGAGCAGCCGCCCCGCCAGCACAGGCACAAAGTCAAACCGTAAGCTACAAAGCCCTGCCAAAAGCAACAGCCAAAGCGTCTCGCCTGCTTCACGCCTCACGGCCCAATTTCACCACACCCCCTACACTCACCCCGTGCAGCCGGCGCTGGCGCCGGCCCATCCCGCTCCGGCAGTGCGGTCTGAGTTAAACGAAACCGCACACTTTCATTTAACCGAGATGCTTTTGCGGGGGCTTTTGCACAGGTTGTTTTTGTGCTCGCAGGCTTCCACCGGCAGGGCGGCGAGGGACCCGGCAGGCTATCGAAAGGGTCTGTGACCCCCGCAACGGGCCTCGCCTCCCCCCGCGGAGGCCCGTAACCCCGCCACGCAATCACAGGCAGTGACTAAGTGGCGGCAGTTATGCGCGTCACTTTCCCGCTTTGCCTCCTAACTCAGTCGTAGCGTGATTCCCGCTAAAGGGACCGACTCAATCCCACTCACCCGCCCATCACATTCCCGCTTTGCCCCCGCAGTCTCGGACCTCTCTCCCTCCAGACTCCGAATCCGCACCACATCCGCACCTGTCAGGCGCGGCCATGCCCCATAACTAAAAATACCACGTACACTGTACCGAACACCACCCTTAAAAACCCATCCACACCAACTTAATTATGTTAAATAGTTCCATCTTATTTTCCCCATTAAAAACAAAACCCCAACCCGAAAGGGCAGAGGTATAAAAAATATACATATCGCATCTTATCAGCACAAAATACGTCCCCCCTTATCTCGCCACCACCAAAAATCACAGCTTCCGGTTCCAATCCTCCCAAACC
>JAIECQ010000107.1 GCA_029068395.1 Rikenellaceae bacterium | reverse complement strand
TTTAATCCCAACAGCTTAAGCGTGGCGGGTAGCGGCGAGACCAAGCTCCTTGTGGTCACCACCGAGGGCGACCGCACCTGGGTTGTCAACAGCGTCAAGGACGCATCGGGCAATGCCATAAGCTGGCTTACGGCCACCACCACGTCAAGCCCTGCCGCCAGCGGCAACAACCTGACTATCACGGCCCAAGCCAACACCGCCACCACCCTGCGGACGGCCTACGTGCGTGTTGAGAGCCGCGCCACGATATCGAAGCCTCTGATGGTTGAGCAGGAGGCAGCCCCGGCAATCAACACCGATCCCGGCGAGGCATTGGAGATATTTGGTTTGATATGGTCGAAATACAACTTAGCCAACCCCAAACAAGCGTCGGGCGGCGCTACGTTTGCCACCAAATTGCCTTCTGAGTGCAGCGGTGTGCGTCAAGAGTCTCACGGTAAGTTATATCAGTGGGGCATTAATGTGGGGTGGAGCAGCACGGGAGAATCCACTCCTGACAGTTCGTGGGACACTTCAAATGCTCCCTCTTCATGGACAGTGCAACCATGTCCCGGTGATTATCGTTTGCCAACAGCGGATGAATTCCAAGTCCTTCTTAATAACTGTATTACCAGTAAAAGTGGAGGCTGGCATTCATCTGATTGTGGATACTTCACCTTAACCCTTAAGACCGATTCTTCTAAAAAGGTGGAATTTCCTGCTGCCGGAGAAAAAATAGCAGCACTTGGTCTTGGCAATCAGGGCTTTAATGGTCGGTATTGGACCACAGATGTATATATATACGACTCTAACAATGCATCCAATTTATATGTTTCCGAAGATGGAATCAGGTTAGACAATGCTATGAAGAAGAGGGCATACAGTGTTCGTTGTGTTAAAGGAGCAATATTAACTAAGGATGACCCCGGTGAAACTATGAATATAGGCGATGTTGAATGGACGCAGTATAACCTTGCAAATCCGCAACAGGCTGCCGGAGGTGCGACATTTGCAGCCAAGCTACCTTCGCAGTGCAGTGGCACACGCGCTGAGTCGCATGGTAAATTTTATCAATTCGGCTTTGCTGTCAGTTGGAATGCGACCGGCGAGTCAGCATCAGGCGCTATTCCGAGTAATTCGTGGGTTAGTAGTACTTATCGCAATAAATGGGATAATCCGTGTCCTGACGGTTATCGTGTGCCGAGCGATGCAGATTTTCAGAATCTCATCAATAACACTAATGCGACATATATGTCGGGTGCTTGGAGTGCAGATAATTATGGATTTGTTACACTTACATCTAAGTCAAACTCATATAGAAAGTTAGAATTCCCCGCTGTCGGTTTCCGAAACGGTGAAGCAGATGGAAAATTGGTGAGTCCCGGAACACAGGGTAATTATTGGACTTCTGTTCCTGTAAGCTCTTATAATGCAAATTGCTTATCTTTCAATGACAGGAGTATGAGTGTGTCGGATAATAAAAAACTTTCGGGCTATAATGTGCGTTGTGTTAAAATGTCAGATAGAACAATAGATTATACGGAATTGGTAAAGATAGGATCGGTAGAATGGATGCAGGTGAACTTAGTCAATCCGCGACAGGCATCGGGCGGTGCGACGTTTGCCACCAAACTGCCGTCGGAATGTATTGGTGTGCGCACAGAGGCACACGGTAAGTTCTATCAATGGGGTGTAAATGTGGCGTGGTATGGTGGTGACAGTACTCCAAACGGTACATGGAACACAAGTAATTATGGACGTTATTCCTGGGAAACCACACCTTGCCCGTTAGGCTATAGACTGCCGACAAGTGCGGAGTTTCAAGATTTGGCCAATAATACCACGCTTACTTATTACAATAACGCTTTAGGATGGTCGGCCACTGATAATCATGGTTATATCACACTCACTTCAAAAACCGATGCAACCAAGAAACTGGAATTTATTGCAGGAGGAGATATTATCAACAGCGACCTTTCTGTCAGAACACCAGGAGTATATGGTAATTATTGGAGTTCATCCGTTGAATCAGAACAATATCGCGCTTATTATTTAGAATTTAATCTGAACAGCGTTAATTTTCAGCAAAGCAATAGCATGGACAGAGCTTATTATGTCCGTTGCGTTAAAGGTAATGCTCAAAATGTCGAAGAGGTTTACATTCAAGGGTTGGCATGGAACAAATATAATTTAGCGAACCCCAAGCAGGCATCCGGTGGCGCGACATTTGCAAGAAAATTACCGTCAGAATGTACCGGTGCACGTGCCGATTCGCATGGGAAGTTCTATCAGTGGGGCATTAATGTGAGCTGGAACACTACCGGATCATTAGGTGGCGCCATTCCGGGGGGATCATGGAGCACAGCGCCCGATACCAATAGTAAATGGGCGACCATGCCATGCCCTGATGGATATAGGCTTCCGACATCATCAGATTTTGAAAAACTCATAAACAATAGCGAAACGGTTACAAGAGGCGGCAGCTGGAGTTCGTCCGACTATGGCTGGATCAGATTTACAAGTGGCTCTAATTCGTTGGAATTCCCCGCTGTCGGATATAGGAGTAACACTAACGGGACGTTGAGCAATGCAGGAGCTGAAGGAAACTATTGGATACGAAGTGCTAGCTATACTTCATCAGATGTTTGGTATTTCAATAGCGGCAATTTATCTGTGAAAAGGATGGATAAGAAGTTTGGATATAACGTTCGTTGTGTTCGTTAGTAGGCTATAAACAAACCTCAGGCAGGTCGCCCACTAACGGAGCCATTGCGGCTCGTGATAAGGGGTACTTAGCAGTTGCGGCCTGCCTTTCAGAGGCAAAACCTTTAAATTCCTAAGTTTAACAGTCATATAATATTTTATGCCATAAGTTATTTAATATTCGCAGAAAGGCACAGTTTGCGTCACCTCTTAAAACACGCATTCTGCCGGAGCCGGCACAGTCCGTTCGGTCCAAATTCTCCAAGCACCGTAACGGGTGTCGGACAGCCTTAACAAGTAAATTACCCTTGCCGGATGTTGCGCTCCCAAAGCGCAACATCTTTTTTGTTATGAGTCATGTTTAATCAAATCACTTTTATTTAACTTAATTACCATTAAATGGCGTAAAATGGACTATTGTTTCACTTTAAAGTGAATTTTAATTTGGGGCGACAGGTTAGTTGCGCAGGGAGTTTCGCAGGCTTTTGCACCGCATGGCTTTTTGTACAGGTTGTTTTTACGCCCTTTTGTGCCCGCATGGCTTCCGCACCGGCAGGGCGGCGAGGTACGAGCCGCAACGGGCCTCGCCTCCCCCCGCGGAGGCCCGTACTCCCGCCAAGTAATTATAGACAGTGACTAAGTTACGGCGGTTATGCGCGTCACTTTCATGCCTTGCCTCCGCAGGCTCGGCCCGTGGCTCCTCCACGCTAAAGGCACGTACCGGCCAACCCAAGGTGCCGCACGTCTTTGTCACTCACCACGCCAGACCATCATCACACCCTCGACATCCACGCCGATGAGGCCGACCGCAGGTCGGCCCACAACCACCAAGGGAATGAGAGCAAAAGAAATGAGAGTACAAAGAAATGAAAACAACAGTAAATAGCTATAGCAATTAAGGCAACCCACCGCGGTCTGAGTGTAACGAAACCGCACACTTTCATTTAACCGAGATGCTTTTGCGGGGGCTTCTGCACAGGTAGTTTTTGCACCGCATGGTTCCCGCACCGACAGGGCGGCGAGGTACGAGCCGCAACGGGCCTCGCCCCCCCGCGGAGGCCCGTAACCCCGTCACGCAATTGTAGGCAGTGACTAAGGGAGGGCGGTTATGCGCGTCACTTTCACGCTTGCCTCCGCAGGCTCGGCCCGTGGCTCCTTCACGCTAAATGAGCGTTAGGTACGCAACCCGAGCAGCCCAACCACCACTCAGAAGCCCCGCCCAAAGTTGTAGCCCGAGCAGCCGCCCCGCCAGCACAGGCACAAAGCTAAACCACAAGCTATAAAGCCTTACCAAAAGCTACAGCCAAAGCGCCCCGCCTGTTTCATGCCTCACGGCCGAAGTTCATCACACCCCATACACTCACCCAATGAGGCCGGCGCCAGCGCCGGCCCACCCCAGTCCAACAGGAAACCCGGCAGGGCGGTCTGAGTGTAACGAAACCGCATACTATTCCTATCACCGGCATTACGAAGTGTGCCGTAAGCAAAAATCCTTATGTCCGGGCTGAGGAACGAAGCCCGAGCGGCCCGGAGCCTCCCCAAACGTAGGGCCGCAGCCCCGCACAGCAATATATATGACAGTGAATTAGTGACAGCAGTGATGCACATAACTTTCTCGCTGTGCCCTCCGTAGGCCCCGGGGCGCTCTCCGTTGTGCTGGTGGTTGCCGCGCTGCTGTTATGCTTTCTGTTTTGTTTCCGCACTCTTTCCGTCGAGAGTCATGGCCCATGTTGAATATCTTCCAGGCACAAAGCTTAAGGGCCAAAACGGATAATGCGATAAAGGTGTGAGACGATAGTCGAAACGCCTTTATCACATTATCCGTAATTATCCGCTTAGTTTGCCCTCAAACATATCAAAACGGGGTCCATGACCCCTCCCCCGGAAGGGCCGCCGGAGGCAGTTCCAGTAAACCATTAACCGAACAGTTCCGTCAAGCCATTAACGGAACTGTTCGGTTAGAGAAGGCAACCTTAGTCGCCGAAGCATATGCCGACACCTTTTGCTGTCTCGACAATGTCGGAGTCGGGGTTTACGAAGTTCATCTTGCCTATGGCATCGGTTAGGGGTACGCTTATGATGTCTGGATGTCTGTACGACACCATCTTGCCGAACTCGCCTCTCTTGACCAGCTCGAATGCCTTGACGCCGAACTGTGTTGCAAGCACACGGTCGTAAGCGATGGGCACACCGCCACGCTGGAGGTGTCCGAGGATCGTCTCTCTGACGTCGCCGCTGTCGAATCCGGCAGCCTTTATCGCGCGGCTCACCTCGTAAGCCACTCCACCTAAGCGGGCGTTTTCGTAACCCACCTCAGTGGCTATATGTGATGTCTCGGTACCTTCGATTGGTTTGGCGCCTTCGGCCACCACGATGATGGCAGAGCCGCGACCTTTCTTGTAACGCGATTTGAGTTTGGTCACCACCTTGTTGACGTCGTACGGTATTTCGGGTATCAGACACACGTCGGCACCACCGGCGATTGCGGCATGAAGGGCAATCCAGCCTGTGTGGCGACCCATGACCTCGAGTATGAACGTACGGTTGTGTGACGCGGCCGTTGTCACGAGCTTGTCTATCGCGTCAGTGGCTATCTGTACGGCAGTCTGGAAACCGAATGTAAGGTCGGTTGCCGAAAGGTCGTTATCTATGGTTTTGGGCACGCCCACAATGTCGAGACCCTGTTCGAACAACTTCTGAGAGAGGCGTTGCGAGCCGTCACCGCCAATGCTTATGACAGCGTCAACACCCATGAACTGGAGCTTGCGAATCATCTCCTCCGAACGGTCTACATATTCCCATTCGCCGGTGTGTTTGTTGAATACCGGCCATGCGAATGGTCCCCCTTTGTTGGTTGTTTCTATGATGGTACCACCCTGATAGTGGATTCCTGCCACCGTCTTTTCGTCAAGCATCTTGATCTCAGTGGGTTCCCATAGGATGCCGTTATAGGCCTGAATGCTTCCGAGCACCTCCCATTCCTCGTTGTCCTGAGCCGCCCTTTTGACAATACCGCGAATCACGGCATTCAAACCGGGGCAGTCACCACCACTGGTTGAGACTAAAATTCGTTTCATCAGATAAATGTTATTTTCGATAAATTGGATCTAACTCCAAGATTTACAATAAGAAAACATCCGTCAAGGCACTGTTTCTCACCATAAATCGGGCATAAAGGTACTATTTTTTCTCAAAGCGGCAAATATTTTGCAATAAACTTCCGTCGTGCAGTTGCGAAAAATGCGATATGCTGCGCTAAATACACGTCGGCATCGTCAGATAGCTCTTTGAACCACAAAAAACGTCAAAGCACAAAAATATCAAACTCTTTTCACGCCTCTGCGATGATATATGCTTATTGCGAAATAGAGCGCCACGTAGGCGGCCAGCCAAATGGTTTTTCTGCGCTTCTCGGCCTTTATTAGCTGTTGGGGAGCCTTGCCGCATATCTCAGGCATGCCAAACAGCATGTTGCGCTTGGCCACTATCGTGCCCTCGTCGAGCAATATCATGCCGCATTTGCTGCGTACCATCGACTTAAGCTGCGTCTGGTCCATGTTGAGACACAAAATGTCGTCGCCTACAACAGCCCTCACCTGTGCCGGGTCGAGCTGTGTCACCGCAATTGTCGTTACACCGCACGCCGCATCCTCGCGCAGACGCTCTATGTTCTTTCTGAATGACTTTTTCTGCGCCTCTTCTATCGAGCGCACCACCACCAAGGCGGTGTAACCCTTGGCCGACAAAATGTCGTCGCCATGGTCTGCGCCGGCTTCGTCGATGGCCGAAAACGATATTATCTCAGGGGTGTAACCCTCTCTTGCAATGTCTGTTATGGTGTTGATATACTCCCACTCGGTGTCGTCATACCATGTGGTGTCGCTTATTTCGAAAAGGTGGTCGTCGCCGGTGAGCCTGTTGCGGTAGAGCAGCCTTGTGCGGTATTCGCCCTTGTCGGCGTCCTCAGGTATCGACATGGCCGCCCTTATGTCGGTGCCCTCGCCATAAGGCAGGAAGTCGGCTAACGGCAACACTACAGAGGCATATACCGGAAGTACCAGCGACCATAACGTCAACATCAGCGCGGTGGAAAGATCACGCGGCGACACCCTGCCTGGAACACTGCGCGAGAGAAACAATATCACCGCAAACGGCATTATAATCAGGTTCTTGGCAAATGTTTCGCCGTTGCTCAAGGTTATGAAATCGCCGAAACATCCGCAGTCGCTCACCGGTACGAAACGCCATATCGCAAATGTCAGCAACGTGAAAAAGCACATAAACAGAAGCGTTGCCCAGGCCGTCAGCCTCTTGTATATACCCAACGCCAGCATGACGCCTATGAACAGCTCGGCAGCCGGCACCACTACCGACAGGGGCAGAGACAACGGCTCCAGTCCGCCCGCCCCGAAAGCGTGGAAATACTCTGCAAACTTTATCTGCGAACCGGCAGGATCAACCCATTTGGTAAATCCTGAAAAGATGAAAACCAAGGAGAGCAACACCCTTGATATATATGTCAGATAACGATTAGTTATAACCATAATGTCAGTATGTTAGGGTAGTGTTGCGGCGATATCCCAAAATAGAAGCGGAACCGCCTTTTTCGTCCCCTTTTGCCTCATTCACCTCGCCTTTCTCTTCCGCCCCTACCTCTCTTTAATTAAAAAAGCCGCCATTGATGGCAGCCTCTTTGTTACTCGTCGTCATCTTCGTCATCGGCGATATCCTCTGCGCCTTCGATGCTGTCATCGTCGTAATAGTCCTTTTCGTCGTCGTCGTCAATGTTGTCGTCTATCTTGACGTCGACCTTTATAAGGTAGTGAATGTCGTCCGTCTCTAAGTCGACAGCATAAAAAAAGTCTCCGGGGGCCTTGTCCACCCTTATCATCGCGTCCTGAAACCCGGCAGGATATGTTTTTCTCAACTTCTCTTTTAACTCTTCAGAGATGTTTTTGTAGCTGACAACCAAGCGTTTTTTTGTGTTCATGTTTGTTGTATATAGTGCTTTTTGACTCCGTTTTACGGTGCAATAATACATAAAAAAAATAAATCACAAATACTTTTATAAAAAATATCAGAAATAAAAGTCTTATCTTTACGCAATCGACATTTGGCTCCAGACTTGGGTCTGCGTGTAAATGTCGTCCATAGCATTTTGAAACACAAAACGATGGATTCCAGACAAGAGATAAAAGAACGCATAGAGTGGCTTCGCAACGTCATAGACAGGGAAAACCACCGCTATTATGTGCTTAACGATCCTGAGATAGACGACCGCGAGTATGACCGCATGATAGACGAGCTGAAAAAGCTTGAAAGCGCACACCCCGAGTTTTACGATCCCTCGTCACCTACCTTGCGCGTGGGCAGCGATATTGTCTCGGGCTTCGAGCAACGTGCGCACCGTTACCCTATGCTCTCGTTATCAAATACATATAGCAGAGAGGAACTTCTTGATTTCGACTCCCGCGTCCGCCGGCTCTCGGGCGTTACACCCCGTTATGTCTGCGAGCTTAAGTTTGACGGCACCGCCATATCGCTGACATACGAAAACGGCCTGCTCACCGGCGCACTCACCCGTGGCGATGGCGTTGTGGGCGATGACGTCACGGCCAATGTGCGCACCATACGTTCCATTCCGCTCAGGCTGCACGGCGATTATCCCCCTATGTTCGAGATACGCGGCGAGATAATAATGCCTCACGCATCGTTCGAGCGCCTTAACCGTCAGCGTGAAGATATCGGCGAGCCCCCATTTGCCAATCCGCGCAATGCCGCCGCCGGAACACTCAAACAGCAGTCTTCGCAGGTGGTCGCCGAGCGGGGACTCGATAGCTATCTCTATTACTTTGCCGGCGGCGCCCTTGGCTTTAACTCTCAG
>JAIECQ010000106.1 GCA_029068395.1 Rikenellaceae bacterium | reverse complement strand
TGCAGCATTAAAATCAGACTGTTGCCTAATTTTTTACGCCATAGAATTACTAAGGTTTTATGACTTAGGGGGGGGTAAATTAATAAAATCTCGACAAAATATATCGTCGTTGACTCAAAGCAGCCACTGATTATTGGATTTTGATGCGGTTGCCCTGTGGTACAATAGTATTGATTTCATCCCAATACAAAATAGCAGTTTTAAGCCATTCCTCATTAGAAATATCAATTGTAGGATAATAAAGTGCGCGAGTAAATGCCATGATAAATATATATTTAAAATGTTGTAATTTGATTTTAGTGTTGTAACCGATAGAACTCCTTTTGTCGTTCTATTTCTTCGCGCAACTTCTTCTCAGTCGGCATATAGAGCATGTATTTCGAGGCGAACAGGCGGTCGTTGTCGTGCAGGACAGAGTAACGGGCAATGTCCTCGTCGGTCTCCGAACAGAGGACGATGCCAATGGTCGGATTGTCTCCCTCGCCGCGCACCCGCTCGTCGTACATTCGAACGTACATATCCATTTGTCCCACGTCTTGGTGCGTGATGGTCGTCGTTTTGAGGTCGATCAGCACGAATGATTTGAGTATGTAGTTGTAGAAAACGAGGTCGATGAAGTAGTCTTTCTTTTCAGTGCGGACCAATTTCTGCCGTGCGACGAACGAAAAACCTTTGCCCAATTCGAGAAGGAATTTTTGCAGATTGCCGATGATGGCTTTCTCCAAATCCGATTCCGTGAAGTCGCTGTCGGGTGTTAGTCCGATGAACTCGGCCACGGTCGGGTTCTTGATGAACTCCATGCGGTCATGCTCGAACGGGGTGGTCAGAGCCTCCATTTCGGACTTGACCGTCACCTTGCGTTGCGAGAGCAGCAACCGCTCGTAATACTGCGACCCTATATTGCGGTCGAGCGTGCGGTAGCTCCACATCTGCTCGGCGGCTTCTTTCAGATACCATGTGCGGGCATCGGCGTTTGTGACTTGAAGCAGCCGCTTGTAGTGCGACCATGTTAAAATTCGCCACGGTGTAGCGAATATTTCGGGAAAGGTCTGATAGAATTGACGATAATAGTATAACGAGCCGACGGAAAACCCTTTACCGAACTCTGACGTAAGCTCTTTCGAGAGCGATTTCAATAACTGCGAACCGTAATCGGCTCGGTCTTTTCCCTGCTACTCCTGCTCCACGATACGCTTGCCCATTTGCCAATAGGCCTCGACCATCGCCGAGTTGATTGCCGTATATGCCTTTTGGCGGGCTTGCGTTACGATGCGTTTGATTTCTTGTATAAAATCAGAACTGTATATGGATATATCGTCTTTCTTCATTGTATTATACTGATTTATACGCAAAGTTACATAAATAAACGAAAGAACGAGGTAGCTCTTCCGTTTATTCTCATGATTTATCGTCTCATTCGTTCCTTTTCATCGTCGCGCTGCATCCGCAGGTTCAGCCGCTCGCGCATCTTGTCGAGGAAGTAGGTGCGGCTGTCGTTCTTGCGACGTTTGATATCCAGATAGGTATCGTAGCAATTCCGAACTTTTATTTCCAGTCCGAACTGCGAGCCAAAAAAAGCGAACAGCTCGTTGATCGGAGCATCTCCATCGTCGATGCAGCGCATCTCTTGCATGCCGTAGATAAGTTCGACCAATTCGACGAGTGTTCCGGTCCAACGAAACGTAGTCGATGGAACATTTTCAAATGTTTCGGGATGATGTAATAATAGTTCCAACTCGGTGTCAATATAGCTGGTCAATATTTGTGACCTGTGTAGTTGTTTGCTATCGGAAAATTGCAGAATGTACAGTCTTGTTTTGACGAAATGCAAGGCACGAAATGCTGAAATGAAATCTTGAAAATGATCACTCCAAGATTGAAGCGTGTGACTGAATTCAACGAAATTTTCGTCGGTTCCCATCTCTATAGTGCGGATAGCGAGGTGGAATATATCTTCCGCGGTAATATGTCGTATCATTGTTGCTATTTTAAGTGAATAAATCGTGTCGGCAGAATGCCGTAAGGCTTTGTTAGAAAATCCAAGCAAATGACGGCGGCGATTTATTTCTTAAAGCGGTTGCAACAAATCGAACTGCAAAAAGTTAAAACAGATGAAAACAACGATCGGCTACTCATTCGCAGGGAAGAATAGCCGATTGGAGTAGGTTGTATCTATACATTCACATTATATAGCATAACCACATTATTTAGAACTCGAATCCCACTTCAATACCGATGCTGCGATGTCTCAATTTCTCGGTAAATTCGGTTTTCAAGAAATGATTGCTATAAGTTTTCAACCGTTCCAGATTCTGCGATTCATAACCTATGGCGACAAAGATTCCGTGTCTGTGTCCGACCGCATAACGGACGCCGATAACCGGATTCAGGTAAAATCCTCCATTAGCATCATGGCAGGGTGCAAAAGCGTAACCGACACGGCATTCCAAAAATGGCGTGAATTTGTGTGGCTTCGTTAGCAAGAATCCGACATCGGCGAAAACCGGAATCAACGTATTTTCGTAGCATGACAATCCCGTGCCGGCGCCGACCGAAAGCCGTTCGACGACCCGATACTGTCCGGCTACCCGCCAAAGCACGGGTGTAGCGGACGGAACGGAAAGAACGATGCCTGTTCCGACGGAAGTTTGCACGGCGAATTTTTGCGCGTGAGCCGTCAGACAAACGACCGCTGCGATACAGAGGAGACCTATTCTTTTCATCGGATTTGTACCGTTATACGTTCGACAATATGCAGGGCGGTCGTCAGTTCCGAAATATCCGCGTATATCCTTCCCGAATTTCCGTCCGGCGAGCTGTGTCCGAGCAGTTCGGCTTCGAACTCCTTTTGCCCGTTCGTCAAATCGACGACGGCAGCATAAACCACAGCCGGTTGCCCGCTTCCCTCCTTGCCGCCGGAATAGTTCGTGTCGCCCTCTTTTGCCGACTTGGGACAGGCTTCGTTCCAGTCGATCGAGTGGTTCACTTCCAGGGCAACCGCATCAAAATCCTATACAATAAGCAGTGGCTGCTTTGAGTCAACGATGATGATGGTATATTTTGGCGAGATTATATTAATTTACCCCCTGCTAAGTCATAAATTCGTAGTAATTTTATGGCGTAAAAAATTAGGCAACAGTCTGATTTTGATGCTGCAATATTTGCATATATTACAGATTTTCAGTGTCTTTATGACTGAAAACCAACAGTATGGATACTGAAATTATGCTGAATGAAATCTTTATGACAGTATCGGATCATCGGGTTACAGGTCGTTGCACATACGCACTTTCCGACCTTCTGACAATCGCCTTGCTGACCTATATCTGCGGAGGCGAGGATTATGTGGACATGAGCGAGTTCGCTTATT
>JAIECQ010000105.1 GCA_029068395.1 Rikenellaceae bacterium | reverse complement strand
AAATAATATTTAATTTTGTATTTTAGCTAAACATATACGGTTATGTCTAAGAAAAAATCAACCTTAATCCTCGAGGACGGTTCAACGTTTGAAGGTTTCGCGTTTGGAGCCGCTCGAAGCGTATCGGGCGAAATTGTTTTCAACACCGCTATGACGGGCTATCCCGAAAGCCTTACAGATCCATCTTACAGCGGTCAAATTTTAGTGGCAACATACCCTTTGATAGGCAATTACGGCGTGCCTCCATTGAGTATTGACGAGAAATCGGGGCTTCCCGAGTTTTTCGAGTCAGACCGCATACACCCCAAAGCCTTGGTGGTGTCTGACTATTCGTTCAACTACAGCCACTGGAACGCTGTCAAGAGCCTCGACGAGTGGCTTAAGGAGTATGACATACCGGCAATTTACGGCATCGACACCCGTGCGGTCACCAAGATAATACGTGAGCACGGCACCATGCTGTCTAAGGTTGTGCCCGAGGGGTGCGACACGCCGGCCGAGTTTCACGACCAGAACACAGAAAACCTCGTGGCCAAGGTGTCGCCAACCGAGGTTACCACATACGGAGACGGTCCCCACAAGGTGGTGCTCGTCGACTGCGGCAGCAAGAACAACATAATAAGGTGCCTTGTAAAGCGCGGCGCCACCGTGACCCGCGTGCCGTGGGACTATGACTTCTCGACGCTCGACTATGACGGCGTGATGCTGTCTAACGGTCCCGGCGACCCCAAGATGTGCGGCAAGACGGTAGAGAACATCAAGAAGGCCATAGCCGTAGGCAAACCCATATTCGGCATATGCCTTGGCAACCAGCTGCTTTCGATTGCGGCGGGAGCCACAACCTACAAGCTCAAATACGGCCACCGCAGCCACAACCAGCCCGCCCTTACGGTAGGCACCGACAAGGCGGTGATAACATCGCAGAACCACGGTTTCGCCGTCGACACAGACACGCTCGAAGAGGGTTGGGAGCCTTACATGGTCAACCTGAACGACGGTACCAGCGAGGGCATACGCCACAAGAGCAAGCCTTTCTTCTCGGTACAGTTCCACCCCGAGGCCACCGGCGGCCCGGACGACACCGAATTCCTTTTTGACCAATTCATTTCGAACATAGAAAAATGCAAAAGATAAATAAAGTCATATTACTGGGCTCCGGCGCGCTCAAGATAGGTGAGGCGGGCGAGTTCGACTATTCGGGTTCGCAGGCGCTCAAGGCTCTCAAGGAAGAGGGCATCGAAACCATCCTGATAAACCCCAACATAGCAACGGTCCAGACCTCTGAGAACATTGCCGACAAGGTATATTTCCTGCCGGTGACTCCCGAGTATGTAGAAGAGGTGATAGACCGCGAGAGGCCCGACGGCATACTGCTGGCTTTCGGCGGACAGACGGCCCTCAACTGCGGCGTCAGGCTCTATGAGAGCGGCGTGCTGGAAAAATACAACGTCAAGGTGCTGGGCACTCCCGTGCAGGCCATAATAGACACCGAAGACCGCGAGAAGTTCGTCGAGAAGCTCGACCAGATAGATGTCAAGACCATCAAGAGCGAGGCCGTCACCTCGGTGGAGGACGCCAAGCGCGTGGCCGCCGAGTTAGGCTATCCCGTCATTGTGCGCGCGGCGTACACCCTTGGCGGCTTGGGCTCCGGCTTTGCCGACACCCCCGAGGAGCTTGAAACGCTTGCAGGCAAGGCCTTCACATACTCGCCGCAGCTGCTGGTGGAAAAGTCGCTCAAAGGATGGAAAGAGGTTGAGTATGAGGTGGTTCGTGACCGCTTCGACAACTGCATCACAGTCTGCAACATGGAGAACTTCGACCCGCTGGGCATACACACGGGCGAGAGCATAGTGGTGGCACCTTCGCAGACGCTCACCAACTCGGAGTATCACAAGCTGCGCCGTCTGGCCATCAAGATAATACGCCACATAGGCATAGTGGGCGAATGCAACGTGCAATATGCGCTCGACCCCAACAGCGAGGATTACCGTGTGATTGAGGTCAACGCGCGTCTGTCGCGTTCGTCGGCGTTGGCGTCGAAAGCCACCGGTTATCCGCTGGCCTTCGTGGCGGCCAAGTTAGGCTTGGGTTACGGGCTGCACGAGCTTAAGAACTCGGTGACCAAGACCACAACGGCATGTTTCGAGCCTGCGTTAGACTATATAGTATGTAAGATACCTCGCTGGGACCTCGGCAAGTTCAAGGGTGTGTCGCACGAGCTGGGCTCGAGCATGAAGTCGGTCGGCGAGGTTATGGCCATAGGCCGCACTTTCGAGGAGGCCATACAGAAAGGCTTGCGCATGATAGGTCAGGGCATGCACGGCTTCGTAGGCAACAAAGAGCTGGCTGTCAAAGACATAGACGCAGCACTCACCCACCCCACCGACAAACGCATATTCTACATATCGCAAGCGCTCAAAAAGGGTTACAGTGTAGACAAGATACACGACCTGACAAAGATAGACAAGTGGTTTTTAGACAAACTGCGCAACATAATAACCACCGAAAAAGAGCTTGACAAGTACAACGCCATTGCCGATGTGCCCGACGAAATGTTGCTTGAGGCCAAGCAGCGCGGTTTTTCCGACTTCCAGCTGGCGCGCATAATATTAAGGTGCAAGGACGGCGAGATTGAAGATTACATGTTCCGCATACGCGCCGCCCGCAAAGAGCGCGGCATAACGCCCGTTGTCAAGCAGATAGACACGTTGGCAGCCGAATATCCGGCCATGACCAACTATCTGTATGTCACCTATAACGGCTCGGAACACGACATCGACTTCGCCCATGACGACAAGTCGGTGGTGGTGCTCGGTTCGGGCGCATACCGCATAGGCAGCTCGGTGGAGTTTGACTGGTGCGGCGTCAACGCCATAAACACCGTCCGCGCAAACGGTTACAGGTCGGTGATGATAAATTACAATCCCGAGACCGTGTCTACCGACTATGACATGTGCGACCGCCTCTATTTCGACGAGCTGACGTTAGAGAGGGTGCTCGACATAACAGACCTGGAGCAGCCTCACGGTGTGATAGTGTCGACGGGAGGCCAGATACCCAACAACCTGGCCATGAGGCTTGACAGTCAGAAGATAAGGATACTCGGCACCTCGGCGCACGACATTGACCGTGCCGAAGACAGACACAAATTTTCTTCGATGTGCGACGCCCTGGGCATAGACCAGCCTCGCTGGAAAGAGCTGACCTCGATGGATGACATATACAAGTTTGTCGATCAGGTGGGCTTCCCGGTGCTGATACGTCCCTCTTACGTGCTCTCGGGTGCGGCCATGAACGTGGTGTCGAACAAGGAAGAGCTGAAACATTTCCTTGAGATGGCCACAGAGGTGTCCAAGCAATATCCGGTGGTGGTGACCGAGTTCATAGAGAACGCCAAGGAGATAGAGATAGACGCCGTTGCAAAGGATGGCGAGGTGATGCTTTACGCCATATCGGAGCATGTGGAGTTTGCAGGCGTACACTCTGGCGACGCCACCATCGTATTCCCGGCCCAGAAGCTCTATAACGAGACCATAAGGCGCATCAAGAAGATAGCCCGCAAGATAGCCGGCGAGTTGCACATATCGGGTCCGTTCAACATGCAGCTCATGGCAAAGGACAACGACATAAAGGTGATAGAGTGCAACCTGAGGGCGTCGAGGAGCTTCCCGTTCGTATCTAAAGTGCTTAAAGTAAACTTCATAGACCTTGCAACGCGCATAATGTTAGGTTTGCCCGTAGAGGCGCCGGCCAAGTCGGCATTCGACCTCGACTATGTGGGTGTCAAGGCTCCGCAGTTCTCGTTCTCGCGCTTGCAGAAGGCCGACCCCGTGCTTGGCGTAGAGATGGCGTCGACGGGTGAGGTGGCCTGCTTAGGCGAAGATTACTATGAGGCCATATTGAAATCTATGTTGTCGGTGGGTTACAAGGTGCCCCGCAAGACGGTGTTGCTGTCGACAGGCGATTTGCGCTCTAAGGTAGAGATGATAAAGCCGGCGACCCTGCTGCAAGAGAAGGGTTACACCATTTACGCCACCCGCGGCACCGCCCTCTTCCTGCAAGAGCACGGCATCAAGGCGCAGACGCTCGGCTGGCCCGACCAGAACGACGGCACACCCAACACGCTCGATTACATCAAGAACGGCAAGATAGAGCTGGTGGTCAACATACCCAAGAACCTGTCGAAAGACGAGCTTAACAACGATTACACCATCAGGCGCTCGGCCATAGACTTCAACGTGCCCCTTATCACCAATGCCCGTCTTGGCGCGGCATTCATAACGGCATTCTGTCGTCTTGACAAGAGCGATATACAGATTAAGAG
>JAIECQ010000104.1 GCA_029068395.1 Rikenellaceae bacterium | reverse complement strand
GGCGATAAACTTTCTGAGCGACAACGATTGCGACATGCTCATACTGGGCGGCGACATTATCGACGGGTGGCACCTTGGCCGCAACCGCCGACGCTGGAAGCATGACTACAACCGCTTCCTGCAACTTTTCCTACGAACACTCGAAACGACGAAAATAGTATATATACGAGGCAATCACGACGATTTTTTAGACAACGTGACCCCGTTTCACTACGGCAACCTCTCGATAGTCGACAACTACATCTACCAGAGCGGCGACAACAAGTTCTACATCTTCCACGGCGACATGTTCGACAACGTGACCACACGTTTCCGGTGGATGTCTAAGTTCGGCGACAAGCTCTATTCCATGATGCTACAGATAAACAGGCTCTATAACGACTATCGCAAACGCCACGGCAAGAGCTATCTGCCCATCTCCAAGATGGCCAAACAAAAGGTCAAGGAGATGGTGTCGCGTGCAAGCAACTTCGACAACAACATAGTGTCGATAGCCCACAGGCACGACTGCAATGCCGTGATATGCGGACACATACACCAACCCGACAAACGCCACATCAAAGACATACTCTACCTCAACTCGGGCGACTGGATAGAATCGCTCTCGGCATTGGTGGAAGACCACGACGGCAATTGGGAGGTGATACGCTTCGGCTCAGAGGAGTAACACCCCTCTCCCGTCACGAACGCCCCTAAAAGCATGCTCACACCAGCCCGACATAATAATTGCAAACCTCTATGCAAAACGGCACAGACGCCACCAAGCGTATGTTTATCAATGTATTAACCCCACACACACCATAGCACCTGCAACAAAACTACGCTGTCTCTATCTTAAATTTGTCTTTACACAGGCACAGGTCCGTGAATTTTTATTACCTTTGGGCGACCAAACTTAATAGAGAAATGGAATCTGTTTTCAAGCCTAAACTGTTCACCCTGCTCAAAGAGGGCATCTCAAAAGAACAAATCGGCCGTGACGTCATGGCCGGTATCGTCGTGGGTATCGTGGCCCTTCCTTTGGCCATCGCATTCGGTGTAGCCTCGGGGGTATCGCCCGAGAAAGGTCTGATAACGGCGATAGTGGCCGGATTCATAGTGTCGCTGTTGGGTGGCAGCCGTGTTCAGATAGGCGGTCCGACGGGGGCATTCATCATCATCATTTACGGTATCATCAAAAACAACGGCTTCGAGGGTCTTTTGGTATCCACCGTCCTGGCCGGCATCTTTTTGGTGGCATTCGGCCTTTTGCGATTGGGTTCGCTGTTGAAATACATACCGCAGCCCCTCATAATAGGCTTCACCTCAGCCATTGCACTGACCATTTTCACCACCCAGATAAAAGACGCGCTCGGCCTGACCATAACAGAGATGCCCGACTCGTTCATTGACAAATGGGGCGCATATTTCTCTGCACTCGACACCCTTAACCCTTGGGCTCTGGCGATAATGGCCGCCACCCTGCTGATAGGCATATTCACCCCCAAGGTGGTTAAACGCATACCCGGCTCTTTCATCGCCATTGTGCTCATGACAGCCGTTGTGGCCATCTTCGACCTGCCGGTGGTGACCATAGAGACCCTATATGGCGACATTCCCAACACCATATCGCTGTCAATGCCCCGCTTCGACCTCTCGTCCATAGGCGATTACATACAGCCGGCCATAACGATAGCCCTGCTCGGCGCCATAGAGAGCCTGCTCTCGGCCGTGGTTGCCGACGGTATGATAAGCGGTCACCATCGCTCCAATACCGAGCTTATTGCGCAAGGCATCGCCAACATAGCCACCCCGTTCTTCGGAGGCATACCAGCCACGGGAGCCATTGCCCGCACCGCCACCAACATCAAGAACGGCGGACGCACCCCGCTGGCCGGCATTGTGCATGCAGTGGTGCTGTTGCTCATAGTGCTCTTCTTCGGCCGTTTCGCCAAACTGATACCCATGAGCGTACTGGCCGGCATATTGATACTGGTGGCTTACAACATGAGCGAGTGGCGCCTATTTCGCTCGGTATTGACCCGCTCGGGCATGTTCGACCGCATAATACTGCTGGTCACCTTCTTCCTCACTGTGCTGGTAGACCTGCCGGTGGCCATAGAGGTAGGCATCGTTCTTGCCGCCCTCATGTTCATGAAACGAATGGCCGACCTCGGCACCAATCTTGAAGAGAGCCGCGACATTGATTACATCAACAATTACGGCGACCTGCCGTCAGAGATAGGTGTTTACGAGATATCAGGACCCTTCTTCTTCGGATCGGCAAAACATTACTGCAACATAATGCGCGAGCTTGGACTCAAATACAGAGTCATGATTTTGCGCATGCGAAACGTGCCGTTCATCGACAACACCGCCATAACCAACCTTGCCTCCATGATAAGCGACCTTGAGAAAGGAAGCACCAAAGTAGTGCTATCAGGCGTGCGTAAGGATGTGCGTGACTCCCTTCAGAAAAGCGACAACCCTGCCATACACTCGGTGATAATCACCGACGATTTCACCCGGGCCGTCGAACAAGCCAAAGAGCTCATAGCATAAGACCTCGGTCATATTAAGCGCGGGAATATCTGTCAGAGAGATATATTCCCGCGCTTTCATGTCGGTCAAAGCCCCTCTCCCGAAAAGGCAAGCGAAAACGCCCTCACTCTCAAAACAAGTCTACCGCCTGAAAGGCAACGGAAACAAACGGCGCCCTCTCTCGAAAAAGGCAAGCGAATGTGACAACCACAAAAAAGGCGCAGGTTTACCCTACGCCAACATTTGATTGCGGCATCAAGACCATGCCGCAGCAAGCGAAATCACCTCGTCCCCAACAGATATATCTTGTAATCACCCTCGCTGCCGACCAGGGCCTCTTCGAGCAGCTGCCCTAACGCCTCCTCGCGTCTCAACTCGCGTCCGCGCACAAACAACACCACAGGCACACCCGACTCCTTAAGCCTGACAAGCTCGTCAAACTCCTCTATGCCAATGAGCTGGTGTCCTACAAAAACATCCATATTGTCGCCGCGGAACTTATAATAGGCATAGCGCGACACGTTATTGTCCTCAGCCACCTCTACCCCTTTTGCTGCAAGCGCCCTGACTCCTATGTATGGATTGAAGTCGGGCACGGTAAACGACACTACAAAGACACACAGCAACATGCCCGAGGCCAGCGAAGCTACCGAGCGCGCACATGTCCCTTTACGGCCGCCGCCACCCCCGCCACGGCAAACAGCATCAACAC
>JAIECQ010000103.1 GCA_029068395.1 Rikenellaceae bacterium | reverse complement strand
GTGGGCAAATGGAAGCTCACCGACGACGTCACGGTGCAAGTCATCGGCGGCACGTTCAACGACAAGGGCGAACTGCGGGCCTTCAGCGGCGGCAGTGAGTTTTCGTTTGTTATCAGCAGCAGCCTTGGTTCAACCTCAACCGAACTTTATATAGACTGGGATAATCCTCTGGACAACTGGGCCTATGTCAACGGCAATGTCATAGTTGTAGACCCCAACACCACCGACAGCGAACGCAAGTGCCGCGTGCTCGTCAAGGTTGACGGCGTCACCAAAGGGCACTTCTTTATCGTTCAGGGTAAGCAACTTAGCATAGAGGCGTATCCCGGCACCGAGATGACTGAAGACAAAGACGGCAACAAGGTGATAAGACACGTAGGCGGTACCACCAACACCTTCGGCTTTAGTTTCAGCGGCTCTGACGACGAGATATCGGAGCTTGTCATCAAAGCCAGCAACAGCGCCGTGAGCGTCAACGACGGCATTGTCGTCAAACCCGACCTCAACGGCAACAGCGTCACGGCCTCTTTCGTTCCCAAGATAGACGCCGTGAAGCACCCTAACGGTTTTTCTGTGCCTGTCACGTTTGAAGACCCGAGCGGCAATGTGCTTGAACAGGTGACATTTATACAAGAGCCGCAGCCCATCACCTTCGACCCTGTAAAGCTGACGGTGCCATACGCCGGCGGACCGGCACAAGTAACGGTGTTTACAAGCAAAGATGTTGCATGGAGCTGCTATAAGATGAGCGAGAGCAAGACCTCTGACGTCACAGTGTCGTGGATAAAATGGAGCTACGGCAAGCTGGGCGGTCACGGCGACAGCTTCAAATTTGACGTTGACCCCAACGGTGCCACCTCACGCAAGGCGTTCTTCCGCTTTGAGGCCAACAACACGTTCTCTAAGTGGTACGAGGTTGTGCAGGTGCCGTCGTTCGGCATCTCGTCTATCGCTCCTGACGACAGCAACATACCCTGGGACAGCGACAACAAGATATTGAAAGCCTACAGCAAGGGGGCCTCTTACAACATGACGTTCCACACCGACGCGCCCATCTCAGGCGACAAGCTGATTACAGTAGACTGCGACCCCGATTACGACCATAACGACATCACTTCAGAGAAGAGCGGCATCACCGCCGGCACCGTTACGGCCGACAACAGCACTCCGCAGACCTACCACTTCACGCTCAACACTCCCGACAGCCACGAAGAGGACGAGACCGACCACAACATAGTGGTCATTGCCGACAACATAGAGATAGGCAGTTTTGTTGTACGCAAGGCCAAGACCCCTCGTTTCACAGGCACGTTTGAAGTGCTTTACGGAGGTGTCAAGAGAGATGCCTCTCTCAAAAAACGGGGATATGAGGCGTCAGAGTGGGACTACAAGAGCGTCGAGTCGAGCGATGTGAGCCAGCTGCCCGTCACCTACGTGTCGGCCGGCGAGCTGAGCATAGGTTTTGCCGACACTTTGAAATATGACGATGCGCCCAAAGAGGCCACCATCACCATAAAGTTGCAGGGTGGTAACTCCATCTCTTACAAGGCGGAACAGAAGCCTGTGGAGTTTACTGTCAGCGACATCAGCGCCATCGAGAACCTGCCCAAAGAGGGCTCTTCAAATATCAAGCTCTCGGTGGGTACCACGGAAGACAAGCCGTGGAAGATAGCTCGTGCCAGCAGCTGGATCTCGACCGCACCCGCTGCCGGCGGGCTGGAAATCAACGCTGTCGGTCCTGACAACCTTACCATTAGCGTGCCGGCCAACACGGGCGTCGACCGCAAAGGCATTATAGTGCTTGAAAGCCGTAACTCCACCTCGCAGTGGCTTACCGTCACCCAAAAAGGATCGTTTGCCGCCACCGTCAAGAGTGTGACATATGGCGCCGGCAAGACGGCCGTATTTGCCGACAACACACTGAAAGCATTTAGTGCGGCCTACGATTATACGGTTACCATAAGCACCTCTAACCCCATAGTTACCAACAGGTTGAGCGTCACGGCCCCGGCCATGTCAGACGTCACCGTCAAGACCCAGCCAAGCGGCACCGCCGAGGCTACCGAGCACACGTTCGTGCTGTCAGTGCCGGCCTCGTCGCTCACCACCGAACCCGAGGGCGAGTTTGCCGTCAAGTTAGACGGGGCGTCAGGCTCGACTATAGGCACCTTCAAGGTCAAGCAGGCCAAGAAGCCGAGCATGACCGTGGGCGGCGGCACCGGCGCACTCAGTATAATAGGATGCGCCACTGCCGACGAATGTAAAGGTGCGTTTGACGCGTCGACATGGGACGTTGCCACCACCGCTGTCACCAGCTCGGGCACTCCCGGCGTCACACTCAGCGGCAACGCGTTCACCATCGGATTCACCACGGCAAACATGACCCAGTCGTTCAGCAATACATCTGCCAGCATCTACCTTAAGGGCGCCGACGGCACTAACCTGATAACGCGCTCGGTATCGCAGGATAAGATTAAGTATGTGTTTAGTCTCACCAGCGTAACCCTCGATGCGGAGGCCTCTAAGGCGAGCCAGAACGTCACTGTGACGGCTGAAAACATCAACCTTAGCACTTCAACCTCTGTTGTGCCCACCTTGGCCAGCACGACATGGGCCAGCGCTACAAACTCGGGCAACATTGTCACTATCAAGGCCACCTCAGACAACGGCAACACGGCACGCTCGACAACATTCTATGTAACATACAAAGGATGTCGTTCAAACGATGTTAGCGTGACCCAAAGCCCCGACGGTCCTGCCTCAATGCCTATGTACGGCAACCTTGTTTGGACGACCCACAACCTCGCAAACCCGCGTCAGGCCTCCGGCGGCGCTACCTTCGCCACCAAGTTGCCCTCTGAGTGTAGCGGCGTGCGTGCAGAGTCTCACGGTAAGTTCTACCAGTGGGGCATCAATGTGGCGTGGAATACCACGGGGTCATCGGCTTCTGGCGCTACCCCCAGCGGTTCGTGGAACACGTCGACTTATCCCAGTAACTGGAATACCCAGCCTTGTCCTGACGGTTACCGTCTGCCAACCAACGCGGAGTTTCAGAATCTGATAGATAATTGCACACGCACAAACGGCGGAGGATGGTCTTCTTCTGATTACGGATATATCACCTTGACACTAAAAACAGATAGTTCCAAGAAACTGGAGTTTCCCGCTGTCGGTTACCGCAGCAGCGACTCGTCCGGTACGTTGGGCAACGCGGGTACGCGCGGGTACTATTGGTCGTCAGTTACGAGTGGTTCTGTCGGCGCGTACGAGCTGTTCTTCAGTAGCAGTTATTTGGGCGTGCTTGGCACGGATAAGCAGAGCGGCCAGACCGTGCGTTGTGTCCGCC
>JAIECQ010000102.1 GCA_029068395.1 Rikenellaceae bacterium | reverse complement strand
CCAGAGGGCTTTCTTTATCTCAGTTTGAAGTCCGACCCCAAATATACCTTTCGCACCATCTCGTCGGCGGCCAGCTCTTCCGCGCTTCCGGCTTTGAGTATTCGCCCTTCAAACAACAGATATGTGCGGTCTGTTATGGCGAGAGTCTCGTGCACGTTATGGTCAGTTATTATAACGCCTATGTTTTTGTTTTTGAGTGTGCGCACAATGCTCTGAATGTCTTCTACCGCAATGGGGTCGACGCCAGCAAACGGCTCGTCAAGCAGTATGAACTTTGGGTTTATCGCCACGGCGCGGGCTATCTCGGTACGGCGACGCTCACCGCCCGACAGCTGAATGCCATAACTTTTCCTCACCTTGTGCAGCCTGAATTCATCAATGAGGTTTTCAAGCCTTTCGGCCTGATATTTCTTTGTGAAGTCGGTCATCTCAAGCACCGCCTTGATGTTGTCCTCGACGGTCAGACGGCGAAACACCGACGCCTCCTGAGCCAGATAGCCCACCCCTAACTGGGCGCGTCTGTACACAGGTTCACGTGTTATGTCTATGTCGTCAAGAAATATCTTGCCTTCGTTGGGCTTTATCAATCCCACCGTCATATAAAAGGTGGTGGTTTTGCCGGCACCGTTAGGCCCGAGCAGGCCCACAATCTCGCCCTGCGCCACCTCTATCGACACATGGTCGACCACGGTGCGCGATTTATATCGTTTTACAAGGTCTTTGGTGTGTAAACGCATGCCTTTTTCGTTTAAAGGGCTTGGTGCCCTGATGGTGGTGCAAATGTAATAAAAAAAGTGCAATACTAAAACCCCGTCAGACAAAAGGCCTCTTAAGATGCAACCATCCCAAGAGGCCATGCCTGTCACACCATACTTTATATAGCAATCACTGCCTTACGCACCGCACCGCATACCCCCAGCGTTTCGCAATGGTGTCTGTCTCTAACTTGCTGGTGTTGAAATACATGATGTATGAGCGGTCTGTGTCGGCCGCCACTGACGTCCAATATCCGCCCCATGAGCCGTAAGCGTTCCACGAACTGTCGGTGTACCGGTAGCCGATGGCCGGAAACTCTAACTTTTTGGTCTGGTCTGTTTTCGATGTCAGTATGATGTAGCCGTAGTCGCTCTCGGACCATCCGCCGCCATCTGTGCGTACGCAGCTGGCTATCAGACTGTTGTACTCTGTTCTGGTAGGCAGTCTGTAACCGTCCGGGCAAGGGTGGTCGTTCCAGTCTGCCGGCGGGGTCGATATGGTGCTCCACTGGCTGTCGGGGACACTGGGCCCGGCAGCTTCCGTGCTGTTCCACGCCACGCTGAAGCCCCAGCGATAAAACTTGCCGTGCGACTCCTCGCGCATGCCGCTGCACTCCGACGGCAGCTTGGTGGCGAATGTGGCGCCTCCGGTAGCCTGACGCGGATTGGCAAGGTTGAGGGTTGTCCACACGGTGCCCTCTATCTCTACAGTGGCTACGTCGGCCACCGGTGTGTCCGGCTGCTCTGGCTCTTCGGGCTGGTCGGGCTGGTCGGGGTTGACTCCCTCTTTGACGCACCGCACGCTATTGCAGTACTGCTCATCATAGGTGTTGCTGGCGGTAATGCTGTAACCGTCAAACCATAACCCGTACACATTGCCGGGGCTGTCGCTGCAAGCAACCGACGACCAGTACTGTCCGTTCCTGCCCGTCCCGTCTAATGTACCGTCGCTGAAACGAAAACCTGCTGCCGGAAACTCCAGCTTTGCCGACGGGTCTGTTTTCGATGTCATGACCACATATCCGTAATCTGCCTGAGACCATCCGCCGCTATATGCAACGCTACAGTTATTGACCAGACTCTGGAACTCGCCATTTGTCGGCAGCCTGTAACCCGTGGGACAGGGGTTGTCATTCCAGTCTGACGAGTGATACGACACGCTCCCCGAGACGTTCGGGATGCCTTCGTCCAACTCTCCTGTTGAGCACCACGCCACGTTGACGCCCCACTGATATAGCTTGCCGAGCGACTCCTCGCGCACGCCGCTGCACTCCGACGGCAGCTTGGTGGCAAATGTGGCGCCTCCGGTAGCCTGACGCGGATTGGCAAGGTTGAGGGTTGTCCACACGATGCCATCTATCTCTACGGTAGGGTAGTCGTTTACGGGCTCTTCAGGCTCTTCGGGAGTCTCGGGCAGCTCAGGCTCAGGCTCTTCGGGCTTGACCTCGCCTTTGACGCATCTCACGCTCAGCCCGTATGGCTTGAACAGGGTGCTTGTCGATATGTTGTTTTTGTCGAAATGGAGACGAAAAGCCTTGTGGGTCAACTCGGCGAGTGTCGTCGACGACCAATATCCGCCTTCTGAGCCGTAATACCTCAGCGAACTGTTGGTGTAATAACGCCATCCCACGGCCGGAAACTCCAGTTTTTTCGAGGCGTCGTTTTTATATGTCAGCGTGATATAGCCGCAGTCATCTGCGCCCCAGCCCTTTGAACGCTCTGCGGAGCAGTTGCCTATCAGCTCTTTGAACTCTCTGTTGGTAGGCAGACGGAAACCTTCGGGACATGGTTGCACCGCCCATGACAGCGAGTCTGACGGGTCTCCCCACGCCATCGCAGGCGTCAATGCCGTCTCTGACAATCCCCCTGCGCTCCATGCCGCGTTGGTGCCCCACTGATAAAGCTTGCCTGCCGACTCCATACGCGCACCCTCGCACTCCGACGGCAACTTAGAGGCAAATGTGGCGCCACCCTCGGCCTGTCTCGGGTCGGCAAGGTTGTGCATCATCCATTCAATGCCGGCAATCTCTACCGTCTCTATATGCTTGCTTATTAACTGGCTTTTATCGACAGCACCCACATTGTCTTCATGTTTCTTGCATCCTGCCAAAGCCGATGCCAACATCAATGTCAGTAATACTTTTTTCATAAAGCCTTATTTTAAATAAATATATAAT
>JAIECQ010000101.1 GCA_029068395.1 Rikenellaceae bacterium | reverse complement strand
GCTATAAACCATGCTTCGGCAGCGGGTGTGCCCATAGTGTTTGCCATCAACAAGATAGACAAGCCGGGAGCCAACCCCGACCACATACGTGAGCAGTTGGCGGCCATGAACTACCTTGTCGAGGAGTGGGGCGGAAAGTATCAGTGTCAGGAGATATCGGCCAAGAAAGGCGTGGGAGTAGACGCCCTCTTGGAGAAGGTGCTGCTGGAGGCCGAGATACTCGACCTTAAGGCCAACCCCAACAAACGGGCCAACGGTGTCATTATTGAATCGTCGCTCGACAAGGGACGTGGCTACGTGTCGACAGTGCTGGTGCAGGGCGGCACATTACACATTGGCGATGTGATGCTTGCGGGCAACAACACCGGCCGTGTCAAGGCCATGTTTAACGAACGCGGGCAGAAGAAAGCCGAGGCCACTCCGTCGACGCCCGTGCTGGTGCTCGGTCTGAACGGCGCTCCTCAGGCGGGCGACTCGTTCAACATCATGGAGGACGACCGCTCCGCACGCGAGATTGCCAACAAACGAGAGCAGTTGCAGCGCATGCAGGGTCTAAAGACCCAGAAACACATAACGCTCGATGAGATAGGCCGACGCATTGCCATAGGCTCGTTCAAAGAGCTTAACACCATCATCAAGGGTGATGTGGACGGCTCTGTAGAGGCTCTGACCGACTCATTGCTCAAGCTCTCTAACGAAGAGGTGCAGGTGAACGTGATACACAAGGCCGTGGGTCAAATATCCGAGTCGGACGTGTTGCTTGCTGCGGCTTCCAATGCGGTGATCATAGGCTTCCAGGTGCGTCCGTCGTCGAGTGCCCGCAAGCTGGCCGAGAAAGAGGAGATAGAGATCAGGACCTATTCGATAATTTACGATGCGATAAACGAGATAAAGGATGCCATTGTGGGTATGCTTGCTCCCGAAATCAAAGAGGAGATTGTTTGTTCGGTCGAGGTTATGGAGACCTTCAAGATATCG
Organism: Rikenellaceae bacterium; assembly: GCA_029068395.1. Lineage (GTDB taxonomy): Bacteria > Bacteroidota > Bacteroidia > Bacteroidales > Rikenellaceae > CASDZP01. Next base: position 3,459 of record JAIECQ010000101.1, on the reverse strand, counting down.
AAGGTGGGCACCGTGGCAGGATGTCTGGTGCGCGAGGGCAAGATTACCCGAAACACCAAGGTGCGCATAATTCGGGACGGTATCGTGATATACACCGGCAAACTCGGGTCGCTCAAGCGATTCAAGGATGACGCCAAAGAGGTGGTGTCGGGCTTGGAGTGCGGTCTGAATATCGAGAATTACAACGACATAAGGATCGGCGATATAATAGAGGGCTATGAAGAGATTGAGGTAGCCCGCAAGTTGTAGCCACTGGCCCTGGCATAGAGCTGACGAATGAAAAAATGCTTCCTTTTACGGAGGCATTTTTTTTGATGTCCTTATCAGAATATGTTAATTACACAACAAACACTGCCTATAAATCATATTTCGTATAAAAACATTCTTTATACATATATATTAAACTTATAAAACATTAATACAATATAAATAAGATATTTTTAATGTAATTATCATATTTGCACCTAAACATACCTCTGATAAAACATATTGTTAAATATACAACCAACATGCCCTACTTGTCAACTTACTCAGGATGCGATAGTCTCAAATAAAAAAAATTAGTTACCTTTGGGGGTATGATCGGATGGAAAAATGATATTTGGATAGGCCGTAAGGTAACCGTAGGCAGTGACGACAAGAGCGCCATCATGATTAAGGTGGCCTCTATAACCGTGGCGGTATCTATGGCGGTGATGGTGGTGTCGGTGGCCGTGATAATGGGCTTCAAGCATGAGATTTCAAGCAAGATTGCCGGATTTGAGGGCCACATACACATAGTCAACCTCGACAACAACCGCAGCTATGAGAAAAAGCCCATTGCGACACTTGACAAGAGCATCGCAGATAAAATAAGGTCTTTGCCAAACGTCAAAAGCATAAGCTGTTACGGGTACAAACCGGGGTTGCTGCTGGGCAACAACGACATGCACGGCATGGTGCTAAAAGGGGTGGACGCCGATGCCGACCTGAGCTTCTTCAGTCGTACCCTCACAAGAGGACGGTTGCCCGAGAACGGCGCAGAGAGAAGTAAGGAGATAATAGTGTCGCAACAGATGGCTGATGCCCTGCTTTTAGATACCGGCCGGCATGTGGAGGCCATATTCGTGCAAGACCCGCCCAGGCGAGACAGGTTTGTCGTCTGCGGCATATATGACAGTTCGCTGGCCGAGTTTGACGAGCTTATGGTGCTGACCGACATACGCAACGTCAGGAGGCTGAACAACTGGGGCGACTCGCTATCGAGCGGATATGAGATAACTCTGCGCGACCACACCTTGTTAGACAAGACCAAAGCGGAGGTAGAGACGATTGTTTTCGATACCGACCGCATGCTTATGGTGACCGACTATATCGAGCGTAACACCGCGATATTCGACTGGTTAGACCTTCAAGACACCAACGGCGTGGTTATCATAACCATAATGCTCATTGTGGCGTGCTTCAACATGGCGGCCATGATGCTGATGATAATGGCGCGTTCGACACGTTTCATCGGCATAATGAAGACACTGGGTTCACGCAACGTGTCGCTACAGCGCATTTTCATATACAGGGCCTCGACAATAGCTCTTAAAGGCATAGTGTGGGGCGACATCGCGGCCATAGTCTTGCTTGCCATACAAAAGATTACAGGCATAGTAAAGCTCGACAGCACCGGCTATTTCATCAGCTCGGTGCCGGTAGAGCTTAACGTGTGGCACATAATGCTGCTGAGTTTAGGCAGTTATATCGTGATAATAATAACACAGATAATACCAACCATGATAGTGTCGGGCTTCTCGCCTGCCGAAAGCATGAAATACAAGGAGTAGTCAGACAAGAGACCTTTGGCGTTGCAGGTCCTGACAGGAGGGCGGCCGCATCGCACAGGGTAGCGGCAAGACAGATGTGCACGCTGCTCACAGGTTGCCGCCGACAAAGCTTAAACACGAAAAGTCAGATGAGAGTTTCGACCGACAAGAACAAAGAGAAGATAAGGGGCATGTTCGACTCGATAGCCCACAGCTATGACCGACTCAACCATGCTCTGTCTTTTGGCATAGACCGTCGTTGGCGTAAGGCGGTGACACGCATTGCAGAGCAACGCAAGGCGGCCGAGATACTTGACATTGCAACAGGCACCGGCGACATGGCCATAGAGCTGTCGCGTCTTAAGAGCACCGTGCGGGTGGTGGGCGGCGACTTCTCGCCCAACATGCTGGCCGTGGCAAGGCGTAAGGCTGCCGCAGAGAGGTGCGGACATAAGATAACATTTGCTGAGGAGGATGCCCTCAACCTCAGTCAGGACGACGAGAGCTTCGACATGACAGTGGTGGCATTCGGGGCGCGCAACTTCGCCGACATACGCAGAGGACTGGAGCAGATGGCCCGGGTGACCCAAAAAGGCGGAGCGGTGGCAGTGCTGGAGCTGACAATACCCCGCAATATATTTGTCAAAGCGGCATACAGGCTCTATTTCCACGGCATTTTGCCGCTTGTGGGACGCATGACATCAAAAGACAAAAGCGCATACAGCTACCTGCCCCTGTCGGTAGAGCAATTCCCTCAACGAGAGGAGTTTGTCAAGATAATGGAGCAGGCGGGACTGGTACGGTGCAGCTACAAAAGCCTCACCATGGGCATTGCTACACTCTATTTGGCAGAGAAACAGTAACATAATAATCAGATATAATGAAAAGAACATTACCGTTTATCGTCATGTTGTTGTGCGCATGTTTGTTTACGGCATGCGATTCAGATCAGATAAGGATATTGAAATATGGCAAACCCGACATAACATCAATAACCAACGACCGCATTGATTTCACCGTTGAGATGAGCGTGTATAACAATTCGTCGAAAATGACCATAAAGCAGTGCGACATATTGCTGAAGCAGACAAACAGTGGCAAAGAGATATTGAGCGTGTCTGCCAAAGACAAGATTGTAGTGCGCAAAGGCATGTCGTCTATCAAGGTGCCCATCAGCATACGCATCAACGGTGGCATATTTGCCGCACAGGCGATAATGAAAAAGATAAAAATAAACTCCAAGGACATATCGGTCGACCTGACCGTGAAGGGTAAAAAATCAATGGTGCCATTCAAGCTCGAATTAAACGATGTGCCATTGGAGCAGATGAACATGGATATTAACCGGCTCATATAACAACACACCGGCATCCGCCCTGTCTTGTCTAAAGTCACTATAGAATAAAAGGAAACCCGCCGACAGCGCTTTTGTGTCGGCGGGTTTTGTATGCTGGCAAGAATACCACCGGAGGTCAGAACTCCAAATCGACCACTTGGGGATTATGGTCAGAGAGCAACGCTTCGGCACTCTCGGCGGGTATGGTGCTGCTTTCGACATTTATCTGCGGGGTGACGTAAACGAAGTCGATCTTTTCGCACTCCTCTGCCTGTATGCGGGCGTAATAGTGATAGGTATAGGCCACTACGTCGGTTTTGGCATCTATAT
>JAIECQ010000100.1 GCA_029068395.1 Rikenellaceae bacterium | reverse complement strand
CCGACAGCGGGAAACTCCACGGAATTAGAGCCGGAGGTGAACTTGATATATCCATAATCGGATGAACTCCACCCACCATGGTAACTAACGGTACTGCCATTAATGAGAGCCTGGAACTCTGTATCGGTAGGCAGACGGTAACCGTCGGGGCACGGATGGGTATTCCAATCAGCGGGATAAGTCGACGTGTTCCATGAGCCGCTTGGAGTAGCGCCGCCAGAGGCCTATTTGGCATATGCGTGGTTTTTGCGTTGGCAGACTTGGGACCGGCAGACTTTTGTGCCGCATGGCTTTCGCATCGCATGGCTTCCGCACCGGCAGGGCGGCGAGGCACGAGCCGCAACGGGCCGACCCTCCCCCCGCGGAGGCCCGTAACCCCGCCACGTAATTGTAGCGCAGTGACTACGGGAGGGCAGTGATGCGCGTCACTTTCACGCTTGCCTCCGCAGGCTCGGCCCGTGGCTCCTTCATCCCAAAGAGGCGTTAGGTACGCAACCCGAGCATCTGCCCCGCCTATTTCACACCTCACGGCCCAATTTCATCACTCCCCCTACACTCACCCAGTGCGGCCGGCGCTGGCGCCGGCCACCGCGGTCCGGCAGAAAACCCGGCAGCGCGGTCTGAGTATAACGAAACCACACACTTTCATTTAACCGAGATGCTTTTGCGGGGACTTTTTGCACAAATAGTTTTTGCGCCCTTTTGCACCGGCAGGGCGGCGAGGTACGAGCCGCAACGGGCCGACCCTCCCCCCAGGAGGCCCGTAACTCCGCTCAGCTATTACAGGCAGTGACTAAGTCACGGCGGTTATGCGTGTCACTTTCACGCCATGCCTCCTATGGTCGGCCCGAAGCTCCTTCACGCTAAAGGGGCGTTAGGTGCGCAGCCAAACCAACCAAAACACAAGCCCCAAAGCCTCGCACATCTAACCGCCCAGCCAACACAGGCACCAAGCCAAACCTCAAACTACAAAGCCTTGCCGAAACACAGCCAAAACGCCCCGCTTGTTTCACGCCTCACGGCCCAATTTCACCACGCCCTCGACACTCACCACGTGCGGCCGGCGCTGGCGCCGGCCCACCGCGGTCTGAGTGTAACGAAACCGCACACTATTCCTTATCGTCGGCATAACGAAGTATGCCGTAAGCAAAAATTCCTTATGTCCGGGCTGAGGAACGAAGCCCGAGCGGCCCGGAGCCTCCTCTAACGGAGGGCCGCACATCGGTGCATAATATGTATGGCGGTGAATCTGTCACGGCAGTGAAGCTCTTCACTTTCATGCTGTGCCCTCCGCAGGCCCCGGGCCGCTCTCCGTTGTGCCGGTGGTTGCGGCTGTGCTGCTGGTTGCCACGCTGCCCTTGTGGTTGTAGCGCTGCCCTTGTGGTTGTAGCGCTGCTGTCATGCCTTGCCGCACCACCCTATTATGCTTTGTCGCTCCGCTGTTATGTTTTCTGTTTTGCTTCCGCACCCTTTCCGCCGAGAGTCATGGCCCATGTTGAATATTTTCCAGGCACTCAGCCCAAGGGCCAAAAACAGCTATCCCATAAATGTGTAAGACGTATGTCGAAACACATTTACGGGATAGCTGTACTTATCCGCTTTAGTTGTTCCTCAAAAATATCAAAACGGGGTCCGTGACCCCTCCCCCGGAAGGGCCGCCGGAGGCAGTGCCAGTAAACCATCACCGGCAGTGAAGGCAACCATTATCCGCAGTGCGGCAAAGTCAATGGCACCCGGGTGCGGCGTTCTCAGTAGACCCGTGACTGCGGGCGGTTCTCCGCCGCCGCGCCGAAGTCTTTGTTGGGCTGAGAACCCATTACGAGCTTCAAGACACCGCCGCCCATTATGTCGCTGTATGTTATAAAGCTCTTGTGGTAAGGTTCGCCGTTAAGATAAGCGCTCTGAATGTAAATATTGTCCTCAGAGTTACCCTCGGCCTCAACGACAAATGTCTTGCCACCGCCCACCTTTACAGAAGCCTTGTCAAACAAGGGGCTGGCAAGGAGGAAAGCGCCGTTCGTTGCATTGGCAGGATATAAACCCATTGCCGTCAAAACATACCACGCGCTCATCTGACCGGCATCCTCATTACCGCATAAACCTGCGGGAGTGTCGGTGAAAAACTCGCGCATTATCCGACGCGCCAATGCCGCACTCTTCCACTGACGCCCTATGTAATTGTAAAGGAAAGGCGTGCTGTGGTTAGGCTCGTTACCCTGAGCATACTGACCTATCAAACCCGAAATATCGGGCGACGACAAGGCATCCAAGTTTGTGGGCACCACAAAGAGACTGTCGAGCTTGGTCTCGAAAGCCTCCTCAGAGCCGAACAAAGCTATCAACCCCTCCACATCATGAGGCACGAGCCATACATACTGCCATGCTGTACCCTCGCAATAGTCGTCGTCGCGGTGACGCGATTTGGTGGGATCGAAATCGGGCGTCCAAGAACCGTTCAGACGCTTGCCGCGCATAAAGCCGCTCTTCTTGTCGAAATAGTGAACATAGTTCTTCGACCTCTTCATGAAATAGTCGTAATCTTTCTTGTTACCCATCTTGGCAGCCATCTGAGCAATAGCCCAGTCGTCTATGGCATACTCAAGCGCCTTGGCCACCGACTCACCCTCACGGTCGGCGGGTATGTAACCTATCTTGCGCACATAATCAAGCCCGCGCTGATTGAGGTTGGCATAATCCTTGGCCGCCTGATAGGCCTTGAGAGTGTCAAAGCCGGGTATGTCACGCAAATATGCCATGGCCATCACAGGTATGGAGTGAAAGCCTACCATGCAGTTGTTCTCATTGCCGGCCAAATGCCATACGGGCACATAACCCTGCTGATCGTATATCTTGACGAAGTCGTTCACAAACTCACCTGTGCGCTCAGGCTCGAGAATGGTATAAAGGGGATTGGCGGCACGATAAGTGTCCCACAACGAGTAAACGGTATATACGTTGCTTATGGTGTCGCGATAAATCTTGCCGTCGGCGCCGCGATAACGACCGTTCACATCGTTGAACAGCTGAGGAGCAAAGGCAGTGTGATAAAGGGCGGTGTAAAAGGCGCGCTTGTCGTCGTTGCGCTTGCCCTCTATCTCTATCTTAGACAGATAAGCGTTCCACTTGTCCCATGCCTCTTGAGCCACGACATCGAAATCGCTGCCTTGAAGCTCTGCGAGGTAATTGAGCCTTGCCCCCTCTATATCCACGGCCGATATGCCCACCTTGGCCACAAGCTGATCGACCTGCCCGAAGTCGACAAAGGCACGCACCCGCACACCTTTACCTTCAGAGCCGTCAACCTTGCCGCCGCCGTTATATATCTTGATGCCCTTTATGGGAGCCGAGAAATGAGCCGAGAAGAATACGCGCTGATCGGGCGCCCAACCGCGCGAATATCTGTAACCCTCTATGGTGCGGTCGTCCACCTGACGAACGAAACCCTCCACGGGAGAGTCCCAGCCTATGCCGCTCTCAAGGTCTATCACGACACCGGCCTCGGCAGTGCCCTTGGGATAGTTGTAACGGTGTATGCCACAACGCTCCGTTGCCGACAGCTCGGCCAATATGCCGTATTTTTCGAGCTTCACCGAGTAATAACCGGGACGCGCCGTCTCGCCGTCATGACTGTACTTAGACACATAAGAGGCCTGATAGCCCTCGTCGCTGACCATCTGCACCGGCACCTTACCGGCCACCGGCATGAACACAATGTCGCCGAGGTCGCCTATGCCTGTGCCGCTGAGGTGGGTGTGGGCAAACCCCTTGGCTATCGAGTCGCTGTAATGGTAACCCGAACACCAGTCCCACCCCTGCGTTATGTTGCTGGGGCCGAGCTGAACGCCGCCGAAAGGCACGTTGGCGCCTAAGAATACGTGACCGTGATCGTCAGTGCCTATAAAAGGATCGACATAAGAACACGGCGTACCGTCAGAAACACCCTTTGCATTCTCACACGCAACAGCACCGCATAACACCAGCGATGCCGCCGCAATGACTAAAAATCTTTTCATTTGTCGCAAATTATTGTTTTTCATACTATCTCTCAACCGCCCCGCCATAAACCACCGTCCCCCTAAAGCCCCGTAAAAAGACCTCTCAACGTAAAGCCCGTCAAACAGGCCCCCGCAATCACAGGCTGAATTCATATCAAACACCCCTCAAAACCCTCACAGACAGCCCAAGCCTCTCAAAAAAACGCAAGCCCCCGCTCTCACTTCACCGGCTCGTCGCTCATCTCAAACACAAGCTCGCCGCCCGCCATTATATCCTGATGCTTCAAAATATAACCGTCAAGAGGCTTACCGTTGAGCATCAACGACTTGACATATATATTCCTCGGACTGTTGTTAACGGCCCTTATCACGAACCGCTTGCCGCCCGGCAACTTGATGGTGGCCTTGTCAAACAACGGCGACCCTATGTCATAATCGCCCCCCACCGGATTGACAGGATAAAAACCCAACGAGCTCAACACATACCATGCCGACATCTGTCCGCAGTCCTCATTGCCGCAATGACCCGACGGAGTGGCCCTGTACTGACCCGTAAGTATCTGCCTCACATAACCCTGCGTCTTCCACGCCTGACCAGCATAGTTGTACAGATAGGCCACATGGTGGCTCGGCTCGTTGCCATGCACATACTGTCCTATCATACCCGTCGAGAATATGGGCAGCTTGTCGTCCGCCAAAGGCATATAGTTGAACATACTGTCCATCTTCTGAGAAAACCTGTCAGCCCCTCCGACAATGTCGACAAGACCCGGAATGTCGTGCTGCACCGACCACATATACTGCCACCCGTTGCTCTCGGTGAAATGCTTGGTGTAATCTTTTGCCACAAAGGGCTTTAACCACTTGCCGTCCTCGCCGCGCGGACGCATGAACGAGCTTGACGGGTCATAGACGTTACGCCAGTTGCGCGCCCTCTCGGCAAACCTCTCGGCCACATCGGCGCGCCCCATGCGCTCGGCCATCTTATATATGGCCCAGTCGTCGAAGGCATACTCCAACGTCTTGGAAACAGACTCCTCAGCCCTCTGCCAGGGTATGTAACCGAGTGCCTTGTAGTCGCCTATGTTGCGGTAAGAATCGTAATCGGCCGTTGCCACACACGCCTCAAGCGCCTTTTGGGCATCAAACCCGCCTATGCCTTTAAGATAGGCGTCCGCAATCACCGGCACGCTGTGATAACCTATCATCATGTCGGTCTCAGACCCCTGCATGTTCCACACAGGCAACCGTCCGTGCTGCTCGAAAAAGGCGAGCATCGACAACACCATGTCACCCACACGCGAAGTCTGCGTTATGGTATATAGCGGATGGGCCGCACGATAGGTGTCCCACAGCGAGAATGTCGAGTAATTGACCCATCCCCCGGTGTTGTGCACCTTACCGTCGCCGCCCCGGTAATCGCAGTTGACATCCATGAATATGGTGGGTGCAAGCGAACTCTGATAGAGGGTGGTATAAAACGTGCGCTTGGCATTGTCGTCGGGTGTCTCCACCACAATCTTGTTGAGCTCGACGTTCCACATGCTGTCGGCAGAGCGGCGCACATCGTCGAAGCTCCTGCCGCCCGTCTCCGCCTCGAGGTTCTGCCTGGCATTATCCACACTCACGGGCGATATGGCGGCACGCACCACCAAAGGCTCCGCCAACACGTCCGACCCGAAATCAAGGCGCGCGGCATAACCGCGTCCGCCTCCCCTGATGGCACGATGCTGAATGTCGGCCACCGTCACCGAATGAGAAAACCTGGCCACGAAATATAGCCTCTGACCCTGCGCCCACCCCTCTGAGAAACGATAGCCCGACACCGTCACCGAGTCGTCGAGAGTTATGCGGCTATCTGTGGTGGCATCCCAGTTGATGGCGCGGTCGAGGTCAAGATATACCGACGGTGTCATGCCCGGACTTGCGCTGTAGGTGTAACGCTGCACCCCGCACCTCTGCGTGGCCGTCAGCTCCACCACAGTGCCGTCCTTGTCGAGCCTCACGGCATAATAACCCGGCGAGGCCGTCTCGTTGTCATGCGAAAACGTAGAGCCTATGGTACGGTCAAACGGACTGTTCTTGCCACCCGCCCGCGTCAGTGCCGGCATGAAGGCGAAGTCGTAAAGGTCGCCCGCCCCGGTACCGCTCAGGTGGGTCATCGAAAATGAGTTTATCACCGAGTCGGGATAGTCGTAGCCCGATATGCGATACCAGCCGCCCCCCTCGTTGTCAGGACTCATCTGCACCATGCCGAAAGGCACCTGCGCACCGGGATAGGTGTTACCCGGACCCTCGGTGCCCATAAAGGGATTGACATACTCCGTCAGAGCCTCCAAAGGCTCGCTGTCAGGCTTCTCGGCATTGCATGCAGACAAAGAAGCCGCAAAGAAAACGAAATAAAAGAGTCGTCTCATCGGCGCGATTGCTTTTGATTAATGGACTTAAGACGGTCGCTCATAGATAGCGGAGCGGCATCGTCGCCCGTGCCCCTTTCGTAATTAGGCTTGTCGCCCATCACAAAACAGAGGGTGCCGCCGGCATCTATCGCCGAGGCGGGTATGTAGTTACGATCATAAGGACGACCGTTAAGCGATGCGCTCTCTATGTATATGTTGTCGCAATCGTTGTCTGGCGCCTCTATGGTGAACGTGTTGCCGTTTTCCAGATGCAGCACCGCCTTGCGGAACAAGGGCGAGCCGAACATGTAATCGCCGTCTATGGGCGACACCGGATAAAAGCCCAACGCGCTGAACACAAACCACGCCGAGGTCTGGCCGTTGTCCTCATCGCCGCAATAACCGTCAGGATAGGGGGTGTACATGCGCTTCATCACCTGACGGCTCCACTTCTGCGCCTTCCACGGCTGACCGACGAAGTCGTAAAGATAAATGGCATGCTGCACGGGCTGGTTGCCGTGGGCGTAGTTACCCATACCCACTATCTGCATCTCTCTAATCTCGTGTATAGGGAAACCGTAATAGCTGTCGTCAAATACCGGCGGCACCGCAAATACCGTATCGAGCGTGGCCGCAAAACGCTCCTTGCCGCCCATGGCCTCGGCCAACCCGGCCACATCATGTATCACCGACCACGTGTAATGCCAGCTGTTACCCTCGGTAAAGGCATCGCCCCACTTGAACGGGTTGAACGGACTCTGGAAAGTGCCGTCAGCGTTACGCCCGCGCATCAGACCGCTCTGACTGTCAAACACGTTACGCCAGTTCTGCGCCTGACGTGTAAAACGCGCAATGTCGCGCTTGCCACGGCCTATCTTCTCTGCCACCCTCATTATACCGTAATCGGCATAAGCATATTCGAGTGTGCGGGCCACATTTTCATTAACACCCACATTGTAAGGGACATAACCCAGACTGTTATAATAGTCAGCCCCCGCACGTCCCACTGAGGTTATGGGACCCGCATTGTCGGCGCTCTTGACCATAGCCTCATAGAGCGTCTCTATGTCGTAACAGTCTATGCCGCGCATATATGCCGAGGCGATATTGACCGCCGAGTTAGAGCCTATCATGCAGTCGCGGTGCCCCGGACTCATCCACTCGGGCAACCACCCGCTCTCACGATAGGTGTGCACCAACCCCTCCATTATATGCGATGTGAGGGTGGGATAGAAGGTCTCCAGGAACGGGAACACAGCCCTGAATGTGTCCCAGAAGCCGTTGTCGGTAAACATATATCCGGGCAACACCTCGCCGTTATAGGGACTGTAATGCACCACCTGCCCATCGGCGTCTATCTCGTAAAACTTACGCGGAAAGAGCAACAGACGATAGAGCGACGAGTAAAACACCTTTATGTCGGCATACTGACCGCCACTTATCTCTATTCGGCCCAACTCCCTGTTCCACAGGTCATAGCCCTCTTTCTTCACCTGCTCGAAGCACTTGTCGCCCATCTCGCGTTCAAGGTTGAGCCACGCCTGTTCATACGATATGAACGACGATGCCACACGCACCGTCACCTCTTCACCCCTCTTGGTGGCAAAGCTCACCACCGCACCGGCATGCCTGCCCTCGGCCTCTGCCGCATTAGCAAGCGTATCGGGATTATCACACCACACACTCACCTGCTCTATGGGCTTGTCGATGCGCATGACCACATAGTTACGGAAATTGTCGGGCACGCCGCCAGAGTTTTTGGTGGTGTAACCCGTTATCACACCACGCTCCTTGTCTACCTTGATGGACGAACCTCCGTCAAACATATCTATTATAAGGTGCGACTTGTCACTCTCGGGATATGTCAGCCTCATCTGCATGGCTCTCTCGGTGGGCGTCAGCTCGGCCGTTATGTCATAATCGGCCAGATAGACACCGTAATAGTAGGGTGTCGTTGTCTCTGTCTTGTGCGAGAACCAGCTGGCCCGCTTATCTTGTGAAGCCCCTATGACACCCGTCGTGGGCATAAGCGCAAACTGCCCGTAATCATTTATCCACGGACTGGGCTGATGCGTCTGCTTGAAACCGCGTATCTTCTTGGCCGAATAGGTGTAACCCCAGCCGTCACCCATCTTGCCAGTCTGCGGTGTCCAGAAGTTCATGCCCCACGGATGGGCTACCGCCGGATAGGTGTTACCGTTAGAGAGCGCATACTCCGAGTCGCTGCCCATCAACGTATTGACCCACTCGACAGGATTCTCTACCTTGTCGACAATCACGTTTTGTGCCCCGACCGACACACACGACAAAACCGCCGACAGCATCAAAACCAATCTTTTCATACTCATTATCAAGACTTAAAATAATAAACTCTTTCCCTGCGCTCTCTTCCGGACATTCAAGCCCGTCACTTCAACACTCCGCCAGCCACACTTTCAACATCTCCGCTTATATGTAAATGCCTCCGCTATTTAACACTCCCGCCACAGGCCGTCTTTTTCAGCTCACCCCGACATCAGGCATCCCTTCGCCGAAACCCTCGCCCACCACCACTCTGAGCACCTTTTCAAGCACCGTAAACTCGAACGGCGCATACCCCATAGCCTCGCCGTCTATCTCTATCGGGCTTTCCGGCATGCTCTCTATACGAATATTGGCCCCCCGCATAAAACGGGCAAAAGGCACATCATATATGTGCCCGTTATATAGCTTCTTGATATAACGAAACAGGTTTATCTTACCCATCTTCTCTATCACGGTCACATCAAGCAACCCGTCGTCGGCCACCGCATGAGGCATCTGCTGCATGCCGCCGCCGTTAAACTTGCCTATGCCTATGGCCCCGCTGAAAGCACCCCCGTCAAACACCTGTTCACCGTCAACCCACACCTTGAAACGGTGGTTGTGGTAATTTATCAACGACAGAAACATAACAATGAGATAGAGCCACTTGCTGTAAAGCCCCATCTCCTTCACTCTGTTGTATCCTCTGTTTACAAACGCATCGAAACCCACCCCTGCCACGTTGGCCATGTAACGATGCTGGTGCACTTTCGACTCGTAAAAACTCACCTTGGCCACATCCTGCAAGAATGTGCGTCCGCTCTTTATCGCGCGTATCGCATCGGTGTAACGCCTCGGTATGCCATACATCCTTATCCAGTCGTTACCCGTGCCCACGGCAATCACCGCCAGCGTCACATCGCCCACCGCACACCTCTGCTGAATGAAAAGCCCGTGCACTGTCTCGTGTATTGTGCCGTCGCCACCCACCACTATTATATGACGGTATCCCTTGTTGACAGCCTCTACCGCCAACTCGGTGGCATGATACTTCTTTTCGGTAAACACCGCATCAAAAGCGATGTCGGCATCACGCAGATGTTTGCTGACAATAGGCCAATCGGCCAACCCCTTGCCGCTTCCGGCAACGGGGTTGACTATGGCAAACCAACGCCCGCACAAAAAATCGGGATGAAGCTCCATTGCGGCACTATTTCGCAGGCGCGTTCTCTATAGTCTGGCAAAGGAAGCTGTAGAACTTGCCCACGCTCTCAATGTTGACCTTCTCGTCCGGAGAGTGCGGATAACGAATGGTCGGACCAAACGATATCATATCCAGATTTTCATACACACTGCCTATGATGGCACACTCCAAACCCGCATGTATGGCCATCACCTCGGGCTCCTTGCCGTAAAGTTTCTTGTAAAGCTCTTTCATTGTGGCCAGTATGGGCGACGACATGTTGGGATTCCATCCGGGATAACCTCCGGCCGTCTCGGCATGTCCGCCGGCCAGCTCGGCAACCGCTCTTATCTGCGCCACCGCCGCATCTTTGGCCGTGTCGACAGAACTGCGGGGCAACGATATGAACACCACCTCGTCATCCTGGGTCTTGACCACGCCAAGATTGCATGAGGTCTCCACCAGCCCTTCCATGGCGTCGCTCATACGTATCACGCCATTGGGGGTGGCAATAACGGCGCTAACCACGGCACGGGCGCTCCGCTCTGTCATCACCTTGCCGCAATCGTCGCACCTCTCTGCCTTGAACGACAGCTCAGGCTCGACTGCGGCAAGCTCAGACTTGAATATATGCTCACATTCGGCCACCAACTTCTCGAAATCGGCACTCTTGCCGCCATCTACCGCCACAACGGCACTGCCCTCGCGCGGAATGGCGTTACGCACATCACCGCCGTTTATCGACACCAACCTGACGCCCAACTGACGCATGGCCTTGTCGACAAAACGGGCCAGCACCTTGTTGGAGTTGCCACGCTGCAATATTATCTCCATGCCCGAGTGACCGCCCTTCATCCCTCCGGCAACGACCTTGTAGCATACATGACCGGCAGGTACGCCCTCTCTCTCCACAGGTATGTGCGATATGACATCGACACCGCCGGCGCAACCGACATAAAGCTCGCCCTCGCTCTCTGAGTCGAGGTTAAGGAGTATGTCGCCCTTAAGGTCTCCTTTCTTCATGCCGAATACACCGGTCATGCCCGTCTCTTCGTCGACGGTAAAGAGCGCCTCTATAAGGCCGTGCTCTTTAACCTCCTCAAAGACGGACAATGCCGCAGCCGCACCTATGCCGTTGTCAGCACCCAAGGTGGTACCGTCGGCCGTCACCCACTCGCCGTCAATGTACGGCTCTATGGCATCTTTAAGGAAGTCAAACACCTTATCGTTGTTCTTCTGGGGCACCATATCCATATGACCCTGCATCACAATGCCCTTGCGACCCTCATAACCGGGAGTGGCCTCCTTGCGCAACACCACGTTGCCGATAGGGTCGACATGACACTCTATGCCATTCTTCTCTGCAAAATCGACAATATATTTACGCACCCCCTCCTCATGCTTTGACGGATGGGGTATCGAGCACAATGCCGCAAAATGTTTCCACAACGTTTTAGGTTCAAGACCGGCGATATTCTTATTCATAATGTCTATTGTTTTTTAATTTTGGTGTGCAATATACTAATTTTTTCAGAAAGTCGCACCAAAATAAATAAACATTCATCTTTTACATCCACAAAATCCTCTTTTCGGAAGCCGGACGCAGCTCTTCATCGCACAATCGTTATCCGCCAACCTATGCACCCACACCTCCGGGTAAGAACCAAAGAAATCAAAGAACCAAAGAATTAATCATTGGCGGACACAACGCACGCTATAACCGAACGGCTTACTGCTGGTATTCACGTTCAAATTACTGCTACTGAAGCTCAGGTGGTACGCGTAGTTAGTACTAGACGTGTGCGCAACTGACGACCAATAGTAGCCGCCCGCACCCACGTTACTGTACAACGTACCGGACGAATCTGTGCTGCGGTAACCGACAGCGGGAAACTCCAATTTCTTAGACGAGTCTGTCTTTAACGTCAAGGTAATATATCCGTAATCAGAAGAAGACCATCCTCCGCCGTTTGTGCGTGTGCAATTATCTATCAGATTCTGAAACTCCGCGTTGGTTGGCAGACGGTAACCGTCAGGACAAGGCTGGGTATTCCAGTTACTGGGATAAGTCGACGTGTTCCATGAACCACTTGGTGTGGCACCCGCGGCCGACGACCCTGTGCTGTTCCATGCCACATTGATGCCCCACTGGTAGAATTTGCCGTGTGATTCTGCGCGTGTACCACTGCACTCAGATGGCAACTTGGTGGCGAAGGTAGCGCCGCCGGAGGCCTGTTTGGCAGGCGCGTGGTTTTTGTCTCGGCAGACTTGGGAGCGGCAGACTTTTGCGCCTGTAGGCTTTTGTGCAGGCATTATTCCGCACCGCATGGCTACAGCCCCGGCAGGGCGGCGAGGGGCCCGGCAGGCTATCGAAAGGGTCCGTGACCCCCGCAACGGGCCGACCCTCCCCCCGCG
>JAIECQ010000010.1 GCA_029068395.1 Rikenellaceae bacterium | reverse complement strand
AAACGGGGTCCGTGACCCCTCCCCCGGAAGGGCCGCCGGAGGCAGTGCCAGCAATACAAAACGGCAGTTCCAGCAAATCAAAACGGCACAGCCACAAACCATAACCGTCAGTGCCCGATGTCACAGCACCTTGCGCAGCTCTATGCCTGTCAGTGAGTTGTCATTGGCCGCCACCTCTTCTGGGGTGCCGCATGCTACGACCTGTCCGCCGCCGTCTCCGCCTTCGGGACCCATGTCTATTATATGATCGCAGCACTTGATGACGTCCATGTTGTGCTCTATGATGAGCACGGTGTTGCCTCTGTCGACAAGACGTGCGAGCACCTCCATGAGCACGCGCACATCTTCGAAATGGAGTCCTGTGGTAGGCTCATCCAGTATATATAAGGTGCGGCCCGTGTCACGCTTTGCCAGCTCGCTTGCCAGCTTGACGCGCTGGCTCTCGCCGCCCGATAGTGTCGTGGAGCTCTGTCCGAGGGTCAGATACCCTAAGCCGACGTCAGAGAGACCTTGAATCTTTTTGCGTATGGACGGTATAGCCTCGAAGAAGACGAGAGCCTCGTCGACGGTCATTGCCAACACGTCGGCTATGCTCTTGCCCTTGTAACGCACAGCGAGGGTCTCACGGTTGTAACGTCCGCCGCCGCAACACTCGCAACGGACATATACGTCGGGCAGGAAGTTCATCTCTATCACTTTGAGTCCGGCCCCGCGACACTCCTCGCAGCGCCCGCCCTTGGTGTTGAACGAGAAACGGTCGGCCTTGAATCCGCGTATCTTGGCGTCGACGGTCATCTCGAAAAGGCGGCGTATGTCGCTCATGACACCGGTGTAGGTGGCGGGCACGCTTCGCGGAGTGCGTCCTATGGGCGACTGGTCGACAACCACCATCTTGTCGATGTTTTCAAGCCCTGAGATGCTCTTATAAGGCAACGGTTGCTCGAACGAACGGTAAAGTTCGGCGCTTACGGCGGGTCTGAGGGTCGCGTTTATAAGGGTAGACTTGCCGCTGCCGCTCACGCCTGTGACACAGACCATACGACCGAGCGGTATGCTGACGGTTACATCTTTGAGGTTGTTGCCCGTGGCCCCCTCAATGACGAGGCTGAGACCGTTGCCGCCACGACGCTGCGACGGCACGGCAATGGAGCGTTTGCCGCACAGGTAATCGGCAGTCAAGCTGCCCGAGGCCAGCACTGTGTCGGGCGTACCCTCGGCGACAAGACGGCCGCCGGCAGAACCGGCACCAGGACCTATGTCGACAATCCAGTCGGCCGAGCGCATCATCTCCTCGTCATGCTCTACCACCACCACGGTGTTACCCACGTCGCGAAGGTTGCATAACGACTCTATGAGCCTTTTGTTGTCGCGTTGGTGCAGCCCTATGCTCGGCTCGTCGAGTATGTAAAGCACGTTGACGAGCTTGGAGCCTATCTGCGTGGCAAGACGTATGCGCTGACTCTCGCCGCCCGACAGGGTGCCCGAAGAGCGTGATAGGGTGAGGTAACCGAGCCCCACATCTGTCAGGAAGCCAAGACGTTCCGACACCTCTTTGAGTATCTCTGAGGCTATCACCTTGTCTCGTCCCTCGAGCTTTCCGGGCAAGGCGTCGACCCATTTCTTGATGTCGGCAACCGACATGGCACACACCTGCGCTATGTTAAGGCCGTCCACCAGAAAGTATAACGACTCCTTGGCCAGCCTTGTGCCGCCGCACTGGCTGCAAGGACGCGTGCGTACAAACTGAGAACGCCATTTCTCGCCGCGGGCTATGAACTCCTCCTCTACGCAGCGGTCTATGTAATCGGCAATGCCGTTCCACGACACTAACTGAGTGCCTCCTATGCGCCCTAACTCTGACGATTTTATTGTCAGTGAGGTGTTGTCGCCGTTTATCAGGGCCGACATGGCCTCTTGACTCAGCGTCTCTATGGGGTCGTCGAGGGTGAATCCATAGCGGCGTCCGAGCGCCTCTATCACGGCGAAGGTGTAATTGTTCTTGTACTTGCCAAGAGGCAGAAGCGCCCCCTTGCGTATCGACAGGCTGCCGTCGGGTATTATCTTGTCGGTGTCGTAAAGCGTCTCTTCGCCCAGACCGTTGCATCGGGGACAGGCGCCGTGGGGCGAGTTGAACGAGAAGGTGTGGGGCGACGGCTGGTTATACGATATTCCCGAGGTGGGACACATAAGGTTGCGGCTGTAATAACGGCAGTCGGTGCCGTCCCAGTCACACACCATGATGGTGTCCTTGCCCTGCCTCATGGCCTCAGATATGGCCTTGGCCAGACGGTCGGCATCGAAAGAGGCGTCTATGGCCAGGCGGTCGACCACCAACTCTATGTCGTGTATCTTGTAACGGTCGAGCTTGCGTCCCGGCTTCACCTCCTCCATCTTGCCGTCTATGCGGGCATAGAGATAACCGCGCCGCAGTATGCTCTCGAAAAGGTCGCGATAGTGCCCCTTGCGACCCTTGACCAAAGGGGCGAGAACGGCGATGCGTCGACCCTCGAAACGCTCGCGTATCATCTCGGCAATGGACGATTCGCTGTAACAGACCATCTTTTCGCCGGTGACATATGAATAGGCCGTAGAGGCGCGGGCATAAAGCAATCTGAGAAAGTCGTTTATCTCGGTGACGGTGCCCACCGTCGAACGCGGACTCTTGCCCGTGGTCTTCTGCTCTATAGCCACCACAGGACTCAGCCCCTCTATCTTGTCGACGTCGGGGCGCTCCATGGAGCCGAAAAACTGACGGGCATAGGCCGACATGGTCTCCATGTAACGGCGTTGGCCCTCGCCGTATATGGTGTCGAAAGCGAGCGTAGACTTGCCGCTGCCCGAAAGGCCCGTTATCACGGTAAGCTTGTGATGCGGTATCTCGACGTCTATATTTTTGAGGTTATGGGCGCGCGCACCCTCCACAATTATCTTATCCATACACAAAGTCAGTATCATACCGCCAACAGTTGCGGCGGCTTGTTCTTACCAATAACGTCTGCTGATATGATTTTAGCGTGTTCTGACACGACGGCAGGCCCAAACGACTGTTATTGCCTGTCAAAGGCGGCACGCAACCTGCACATGAACACGGCATGGCCTGTGCCGTCCGTTGCTACGCACGCTGCGGCTATCTGGCTATCGAGGTGCGCATATCATCTGAGGCCGGCACCTTGACGGTATATTTCTTGCCCGCCTTGTTGGGATGTTTGTATTCGCGTATCCAGGGGTTAAGCTCACGCAACATCTTGTAATTGGTGCCGTTGTCGTGGGCCACCTTTACCCAGTCTATGTCAAGGCCGCCCACGGTGACCTCTTTGGTGACGAAAGGACGGTAATAGTCGTCTTCAGACAGTGTAAAGCCGTATGCCTGAGGGTTTTGGTCGGCCAGCTTAAGCGACAGTATGCGAAACATGTAACGCATGGTCTCGGCAGGCAGCCACAGGTCGTAATAGTTTTCGGTCTTTTGCGCACCCGCCCTTTTGGCCAACCCCGCCACACCCATGTTGTACGATGCGGCTGCCATGGTCCACGACCCGAAAGTGGAATAGGCCCTGTTTAAATATTTGCAAGCCACGCGGGTGGCTTTCTCTATATTGTAACGTTCGTCTACATAGGTGTTGACCTCTAACTTGTTGTCGGCGGCGGTAGAGGCCATTATCTGCCACAGACCGGCCGCACGGGCGGGCGAGCAAGCCTCGGGATTGAGGGCGCTCTCGGCCATGACCAGATATTTGAAGTCTGAAGGTATGCCGTTCTCTTGCAGTATAGGCTCTATGATGGCGAAATAGCGCTTGGTGGCCCTAAGAGTGTTGAGGGTGCGCGAGTGCATGTACATGGTAACGCCGCACTCCTCGTAAAGGCTCTCGCGGGTGTCGAAATTACCCACCGGCACACTCTCGCCGGCAAAATCGAGCTTGTCGGGAACGGGAGGTATCACAACCGACGAGGGCGAGGCCACACGCTCTGGCAGACCGCTCTGCTGCGCTGAGGCGAAATCGCAAGATGAGACACAGAGCAGCAGCGATGATAAAACTATTGACGATAAAATCTTTCTCATGAGGTTTAGTCGGTGTCTATGATGAACCTGTCGGCGTCGTCAAGGGCTGGGAATTTCTGCCGGAACGAGTCTATGACATGGCGTCTGACCACGAATGTGACGCAGTCTTCATGTCCGTCTTTGGCGCGCACCACAGGCATGCCCTTACAGTCGACGGCCATGCTGTAGCCGCGATAGGTGGCATAAGGGTCGATGCCCACACGGTTGACGCCTATGACGTAGCATACGTTCTCAATGGCTCTGGCGCGCAACAGTGTCTGCCACACATAGGCGCGCGAGTCGGGCCATGAGGCCACATAGACCAGAAGGTCGTAATCGCCACGGCAACGCGACCACACGGGGAAGCGCAGGTCGTAACATATTAGCGGCAATATGCGTATGCCTTTATAGTGTATTATGCACTTGTCGCGACCGGCAGCATAATGGCGGTGTTCGCCGCCGGGAGAGAACAGGTGGTGCTTGTCATAAGTGAGCACCGTGCCGTCGTGGGCTATGAAAAGCAGACGGTTGACAGGAAAGGTAGTGCCGTCGCGGCGGCGGTCTATGATTGCCAGCGAACCCATCAGCGCTATGTTGTGGCGTCGGGCGATATCACGCAGACGACCTATGGCGGGGTCGTTCATCTCTATGGCTATCTTGTCGGTGTCCATAGAGAAGCCGCTGAGAAACATTTCCGGAAAAACCGCGATGTCGACGCCCTCTTCAAGACCAGCTATAAGCTCTTCGACGTGGGCTAAGTTGGCATCTATATCGTTCCAAATAATGTCTGTTTGACATATAGAAATTTTCATACCCTTATATAATATTACCGATTGGCAAAGATAAGTTATTCCTCCGAAATTATCAATACAAAAAAGTTTTTTTATATCCCTCTTCCGCAGATATATGCGACCTTCTGACAAACAGCATTGTGTGGTTTGACGCCGCTTCCTTGGCGATAAAAGTGCGCGGCTGTTTTCATGTCATCGTCGCCTGCATTGTCGCCTTTATGGTCAAAAACGGCGCATGACAGACGATATTTTTTGCGTCTACGGAAAATAATCATACCTTTACCGGAAGTTTTATGGTGTGCGTTTGCCCCGCGTTACGGTATGCGAGGCTTGCACCCAGAGGCGGCACTCTCTCCGACCGAAGAGTCGCCAATGTTTAAGTATCTGTCAAACACCATTATAGATGGCTACAGCCGGTATTGTACAAAAATTACACCTTACGCGCTTCACCGAAAACGGCGCTTATCTGATGGACGAAAATGGCGACGAGGTGCTCTTGCCGCGACGCTATGTGTCTGACACCATGCACGAAGGCGACACCGTAGAGGCGTTCGTCTATTTCGACAGCGAAGACCGCATGGTGGCCACCACAGAGCGTCCAAAGCTGACACTATCGCAGGTGGGGGCGCTTGAGGTGGTGTCTTCGTCGCGCATGGGTGTCTTTCTCGACTGGGGGCTGCCCAAAGACCTTTTCATGCCGCGGGCCAATTACAGGGGCGACTTGCACACGGGTGACGCGGTGGTGGTGGCCATAGAGCGCGACAACGTGTCGGGGCGCCTGGTGGCAACCACAAAGTTAGGCAATTACGTGTCTAACAACAATATATTGGTTGAAAAAGGAGAGCAGGTGGAGATAGCGGTGGCCGAGCGTCTCGAACGCGGATTCCGTGTGGTGATAAACGGATGCAACTGGGGCATGATATATGACGACCAGCTGTCTTGTCCCGTGAGGACAGGCGACACCTTGCAGGGATATATAACGCGCATAACGGAGCTTGGACGCATTGACGTGATGACACGCAAGAGCGGTTACGACGGCGTAAGAGAGGCCTCTGACCGTCTTTTTGGTCTGTTGGTGAAAAACGGAGGCTCCCTTATGGTGCACGACGGGTCATCTCCTGAAGAGATAGCCGCCGCAACAGGCATGAGCAAGAAGCTGTTCAAGAGAGCGCTCGGTGGATTGCTCAAAGAGGGGCGTGTCGTATGCGGAGATGAGCAGATAAGTCTCAAGTAGCTTTTTAATGCAGTCTTAAGGCTTGCTGCTTTAGGTGCATGCCTTGAATATCTCTAAATGTCGGCATGATAGGCTCATGACTCATTGGTGAAAGAGATTTTAGGCATAGTTATTGATTGTTCGCTGTTTTTTACTATTTTTACACCGTGAAATTTAAATCAACAAATCAATGAAAGTCGATGTTGTTCTCGGGCTCCAGTGGGGAGACGAGGGTAAAGGTAAAGTTGTCGATGTGCTTACACCCAGCTATGGTGTCATAGCCCGTTTTCAGGGCGGACCCAACGCAGGTCACTCTCTTAAGTTCAACGACAGAAAATATGTCCTTCATACCATTCCCTCCGGCATATTTCGCGCCGGCGCCGTCAATGTCATAGGTAACGGCGTGGTGATGGACCCGGTGATATTTGCCGAAGAGGTGAGAGAATTGGAGAAAGAGGGCGAGGATGTCAACGGCAGGATAAGGATATCAAAAAAGGCACACCTTATAATGCCCACTCACCGCATGCTCGACGCCGCCTCAGAGCAGGCCAAAGGCAAGACCAAGATAGGCTCGACCCTTAAGGGCATAGGCCCTACCTATATGGACAAGACCGGTCGCAACGGTCTGCGCGTGGGCGATATTTTGGCCCCTGACTTCCGCCGTCGTTATGACGCCCTCAAGGCAAAGCATGAAGACATGTTGAAGAACTTCAACTTCGCCTACGACGTCGCCGACTATGAAAAGCAATGGTTTGAGGCTCTCGATGTAGTCAAACGTTTCGATATCATCGACAGCGAGTATGAGATGGACGCATACCTTAACCGAGGCAAAGGCATTCTCGCCGAAGGAGCGCAGGGAACAATGCTCGATATTGATTTCGGCACCTATCCTTTCGTGACCTCATCGACAACAACAACAGCAGGCGTATGCACCGGTTTGGGCGTGGCCCCAAGTCGCATAGGTCGTATATACGGTATATTCAAGGCATATTGCACCCGCGTGGGCAGCGGCCCATTCCCCACAGAGCTGTTCGACAAAGACGGAGACACCCTCTGCGAGATAGGCCGTGAGGTGGGTGCCACAACAGGACGCCGTCGTCGTTGCGGATGGCTCGACCTCGTAGCCCTCAAATATGCTGTCATGATTAACGGCGTCAACTCGCTGATAATGATGAAGGCCGACGTGCTTAACAGCTTCGACACCATAAAGGTCGCAACATCTTACATGATAGACGGAAAAGAGACCGACCGATATCCTTTCGACTCTATGGCTAAGATAGAACCGATATACACCGAGTTTGAAGGATGGAACTGCGACATAAGCAACGCCCGCTCTTTCGACGACCTGCCAAAACAACTCAGAGACTACATCTCCTTCATCGAAAAAGAACTGCAAGTACCCATAAAGATCGTTTCCGTCGGCCCCGATAGAAGCGAAACAATATTGCGTTAGCATGCCGGCACTGCCGGTTATGGTGTGCCTTCACTGCGGATGATGGTTTGCTGGCACTGCCGTTTTGATTTGCTGGCACTGCCTCCGGCGGCCCTTCCGGGGGAGGGGTCACGGACCCCGTTTTGATATTT
>JAIECQ010000001.1 GCA_029068395.1 Rikenellaceae bacterium | reverse complement strand
CGGCCCTGGTAATCAGCCGATTGGAAGACTTGCAGCTTGTTGGTCACTAAACCATATTTGTGCCGGGCCTCTTATTTATGCGTTAGATATTTTCCGATGTAAGAACCGAATACAAGACTTACCGCAGGTTGGTCACTAACCATATTGGTGCCGGGCCTCTTCTTTGTGCGTTAGATATTTTCCGATGCAAGAACCGAATACAAGACTTGCCGCAGGTTACTACGGATAAAACACAAAAAAGGCGTTACCGTAAGATAACGCCTTTTTGTCTGAAAGAGCCGCAATTAACGAACGACTTTCTTTTCCTTGATACGCGCTTTCTTACCACGGAGATCGCGATAATAGAAAATGCGCGCACGGCGAACGACACCCACCTTCTCTATCTTGATGCTGTCGATAAGAGGAGAGGCGATGGGGAATATACGCTCTACGCCTATGCCGTCGGTAACCTTACGGACAGTGAATGTCTCGGTAGCACCTTCGCCACGACGCTGTATCACAACGCCTTTGAAGCTCTGAAGACGCTCTTTGTTGCCTTCGACGATTTTGTAAGTAACGGTGATGGTGTCACCGCTCTTGAACGAGGGGTATTGCTTGAGCTCGCTGTTGAACGACTCCTGAGCAATTTTGATAAGGTTTTCCATTTTAAAAAATGTGTGTTGTTTGTTTACCAAACAGTACGGAATATTACGGACCCCAATCCTGTAAGAGATTCCTATACTTTTTGCGTGGCAAAGATAACGTTTTTTTTCTATATAGCAAACATCTGCCGAAAGATTCGGCAATTTTCATGCAGCCTCAACAGGCTTTGGGTGAATGTCAAGGCAACTGTGCCAGATAATCGAACAGGCAGGCCGGGATATTGGCCGTGCCCAACGCCGATACCGAACGGAACCCCGCATTGCCGTTAACCTCGCATACGAGTGGACCGGCGGCCGACTCCATGATATCGACCCCGGCGAACTCAAGACCCAGTACTTTGGCCGCACGCGTAGCCAGAGACACCTGCCTGTCGGTGGGGGTACATGGCTCTATGCGTCCGCCCAAGGAGTAGTTGGAACGGAAATCGCCGCACCCAATGCGCCGTACCGAGGCCGCCACCCTACCCCCTATCACCCATAGTCGCATGTCGCTGCCAGCAGCCTCTTCGACATATCGTTGCGCCACCACCCCACCCTCGCACAACGGGACCACCGCATCATAATCGCGCTGCGACGACACTAACCACACCTTTTCACCCTTGGAGCCGACGGGCGATTTGACCACGAAACGGGCACCGAACCTACTGCGGGCAGCCTCGTAATCGGGAGCTACAGACCACAGCGTTTCGGGCATGGGTATGGACGCCGAGGCGAGCGCAACATGGGTCAATCCCTTGTTATAGGCCTGCATCATAGAAACAGTGGTATTGACAACCCGCACACCAAGGCTCTCGAAAGCCGCCGAAAGAGAGGCGTCATAGCACCGCATCACAACAATGTCGGGCAGAGGACGGCTCACTCCCGAGACGGTGAGCGACACACCGCCCGATATGTCGAGACCAACGGTGTCGTCAAGCTCTGTCGACACCTCAAGACCCGCTTTGCGACCCTCCTCTTTAAGCCACTCGAAACCGTTGTTTATCAGCGATTTGCGAGGATATATCATCATAACATCCTTGTGTGTCTTCATGTCAGAAACAATTGTATGGCTAACCAACTGCAATTAAGCGCATTGCACGATGAATGCGCTGTTATTCAATCATCAATTTTAATATTTTTCTTGCAAATAAGAAAATCATTTAATAGATTTGTCGGCAAATATCACTAACAACGGATGTATATTTTCGCGTCACACATAATGCGAATGTGCCGATAGGCACTGTTTAAATATCTGCGCCTCCACGCGGGGCGCTATCCCTTACCCACGTCCGTAATAACAAAAAAACATACACGCTCTGCCGCCACAAAGACGGGCGACTATTTTTCATCACAGGCAGAGGTATGTTCGTATCAATACAAAAACAACAGATATGTCAAAAAACAATTTCCGCTTCGAAACACTTCAAGTACACGCAGGACAAGCGCCCGACAGCGCCACCAACTCACGTGCGGTGCCCATATACCAGACCGTATGCTATCAGTTCAACAGCTCACAGCACGGCGCCGATCTTTTCGAGCTTAAAGTGCCAGGCAACATATACACGCGTCTGTCAAACCCCACCACCGACACCTTCGAGGCGCGGGTGGCGGCTCTCGAAGGCGGCATAGGGGCTGTGGCCACGTCATCGGGACAGGCGGCACAGCTCACCGCCCTCACCACCATTGTCAAGAAAGATCAGAACATAGTGTGCTCGCCATTCGTTTACGGCGGCACCTTCAACCAGTTCAAGCACACGTTTGCCGACTGGGGCATAGAGATGCGCTTTGCCGACGACGACAAGGCCGACAGTCTTGAAAGGCTCATTGACGACAACACCCGCGCCCTCTATGTCGAGACCATAGGCAACCCGGGATTCTCGATACCCGACCTCGAAGCCGTGGCGGCGGCGGCACACCGTCATGCCATTCCTCTGGTGGTAGACAACACGTTCGGGTGTTGCGGCTACCTGTGTGCTCCGCTAAGGTGGGGCGCCGACATATTGACGGCGGCGGCGACCAAGTGGATAGGCGGACACGGCACGGCCATGGGCGGCGTGATTGTCGACGGCGGCACCTTCGACTGGGCGGCAAGCGGCAAATTCCCGCAGCTGACAGGTCCGTCACCAAGCTATCACGGCATGTCATACACCGACACCTTCGGACGCGCGGCGTTCATAACCAAGTGCCGCACCGAGGGACTGCGCGACTTGGGAGCCTGCCTGTCGCCGTTCAACTCGTTCGAGATGATAATAGGCTTAGAGACCCTGTCGCTGCGTGTTGAGCGCGAGTCACAGAACGCGTTGGCGCTGGCCCGTTACTTCGCCGCCCATCCGTTGGTGGAGAGCGTATCTTACCCCGGCCTGGAGGACGACCCCAACCACGCCAACGCCGTCAAGTATATGCACAACGGCTTCGGAGCGGTGCTCTCGGTGGTACTCAAAGGCAGCAAGGAGCAGACGGTGACGTTTGTCGACAACCTCAGGTTAGTGTCGCACGTGGCCAACGTGGGCGACTGCAAGACGCTGATAGTGCAGCCCTCGGCCACGACACACAGCCAGCTGTCGCCCCAAGAGCAGGCCGCGGCAGGGGTGTCTCCCTCGATGCTGAGGATATCGGCGGGCATAGAGCACATAGACGACCTTATTGAAGACTTCGAATACGCGTTCGAGAAAATAAAGTAATTGAGCATGAACATATATCATTACGGCGAACGGTTCGAGTTAGAGTGCGGCAAGGTGTTGCCCGGGGTGGACATAGCCTTTCACACATACGGCACACTGTCGCCCGACAAAGACAATGTGGTGTGGGTGTGTCACGCCCTGACGGCCAACTCGGATGTGGCCCAGTGGTGGCCTCACACCGTTGAGAGAGGCCGGTTTCTCGACCCCGAGCGCTATTTTATAGTCTGCGCCAACATGATAGGGTCGCAGTACGGGTCGACAGGTCCGCTGAGTGTCAACCCGTCGACAGGCACTCAATATTACGGCACATTTCCGCAGATAACGGTGCGCGACATAGTCAAGGGTCACAGGCTGCTGGCTGAGCGCCTCGGCATCAAGAGGGTCAAGATGCTGATAGGCGCTTCGATAGGAGGATTTCAGGCTGTCGAATGGCTGATAACAGACCCCTCGTTTGCCCAAAAGGCGGTGCTCATAGCCACCTGTGCGGCGGCCTCGCCGTGGGTGGTGGCGCTAAACGAGTCGCAACGGATGGCCATAAGGTGCGACAGCACGTTCGGCCAGAAGAGCGACACTGCCGGTGCCGAGGGTCTCAAATGCGCACGCTCGATAGCCCTGCTGAGCTATCGCGGCGCCACCGCATACAACACAACGCAGGCCGAGATAGACGAACCCAACAAAACGGACAACTTCAGGGCCGCAAGCTATCAGCGTTATCAGGGCGACAAGTTGGCGGCACGGTTCAACGCATACTCTTACATGCGTCTGAGCGAGGCGGTCGACTCTCACAACGTGGGACGTATGCGCGGGGGCGTAGAAAAGGCGCTGGCCTCGATAAAGGCGTCGGTGGCGGTGGTCGCCATAAGCTCAGACATACTCTTCCCGCTGGCCGACCTTGAGACGCTGCACCGACACATACCCGACGCCTCGATGCACGTCATAGACTCGGAGTTCGGACACGACGGCTTTCTGATAGAGCATGAGAAGCTCGACCGCATAATATCAAAGCACGCGAGCCTTTGACAGACGGCTTGCGCTGCTTTCGGCAGCAGAGCAAAAAGGGGTGGCATTTATTGGTTAACATAAAAAGAAGAAAATGACAGGTGAAATAAAAATAGGCCTTTTCGGCTTCGGCACCGTGGGCGAGGGGCTTTACGGCGTATTGAAAAAGGCAGTATCGGCACATGCGCAGATTGTCAAGATATGCGTGAAGAACAAGAGCAAAAAGAGGTCGCTTCCCGCCGAGATGTTCACATTTGACCCCGAGGAGATATTTGCCGACCCCAATATAAACCTGATTGTCGAGCTTATTGACGATGCCGACGAGTCATACCGCATAGTGCGCCGCTCTCTTGAGGAGGGCAAGGCGGTGGTGTCGGGCAACAAGAAGATGCTCGCCTATCACATAGAAGAGCTGATAGAGCTTCAACGCAAAACGGGCACCGCCCTGCTCTATGACGCCTCGGCATGCGGCAGCATACCCGTGATACGCAACCTTGAGGAGTATTACGACAACGACCTGCTGTTGTCTGTCAAGGGCATACTCAACGGCTCGTCAAACTTCATACTGTCAAAGATATTCAACGAGCACAAGAGTTACTCTCAGGCGTTGCGCGAGGCTCAGGAGCTTGGGTTTGCCGAGAGCGACCCCACCTTTGACGTTGACGGCTTTGACTCGCTCTTCAAGCTGATAATCATAACGGTGCATGCTTTCGGCACATACGTACACCCCGACAAGGTGATAAACTGCGGCATATCGAAGATAAGCGACGCCGACATCAACTACGCCCGTGAAAAGGGCACGCGCATAAAGCTGCTGGCCGATGTGTCGAAAATATCAGACCACAGCATCACCATGTGCGTATTGCCCTGTTTCGTGCCCCCCGACAAGTATATATACAGCGTAGAGGACGAGTTTAACGGCGTGGTTATCAAGGGTGAATATTACGACAAGCAGTTCATGTTCGGACGCGGCGCCGGCGGATTCCCCACAGGCTCGTCGGTATTGAGCGACATAACCGCCCGAAGCCACGATTACCGTTACGAATATAAAAAGCGTAACCTCTATCGCAAGATGGAATACACCGCCGACACCGACATAAAGCTATATGTGAGGTATTCTGACGACAGCGACATAGAGCTCTTCAAGTTCAAGGAGATAACGGAGCGCTATTACAGCCGGGAGTATAAGTTTGTCACCGGAGTCATTTGCCTTGCCGACCTTGTGAAAATAAAAGAGGAGTTAGGTCAAAGAAACCTGTTTGTGGCCAAGATGTATTGACATGGCGGTTACAATATCTGCCAAGGACATGACAAATTGTCATGTCCTTTTTTTATGTTGTGCATAAACGCCATAGCCCTAATGTGTGATTTTGGGACAGAAACGGCAACTGAGAGGTTTCCGGACATATTGGCATGGCACAATATTTGTCTTAAGACAATAGAGAGACAATTAGCGGACATGCAAAAAAATGTTGTTCGGAAATAAAATAAACGCTTGACAAATTTGCATTTTTAATTTCTAATTGTTAAACTTGCAGAGTAAAATCATTAGTAAAAACTCAAAATTTTTGCCTATAGACCGATTTCTACTCTGAGACAATTAGAACGAAAATACCAAAAAAGGGTAGAACCATGGTCAATTACAATACATTGGAAGATCAGGTCTTGATAAACAATTATATCAAGGGTGACGACGAGGCGATAAACACACTTATCGAACGTTACAGGCAGAAAATTTACAATTACATACTTATATTGGTGCGTGACACAAACACCGCAGACGATATATTTCAAGAGCTGTTCATAAAGATCATCTCTTCGCTTAAGTCGGGCAAGTATGCCGACAACGGCAAATTTTCGTCGTGGGTGCTCAGAATTGCCCACAACATGGTCATAGACCACTTCAGGGTAAACAAACAGAAGGGGTTTGTGTCGACCGACGGCGACGTCACCATCTTGAACAACAAAGAGCTGGTAGAAAAGAACATAGAAGACAAACTGATATCCGAACAGACTAAAGAGGATGTACGCAAGATGGTCGACTTTCTGCCTGTAGAACAGAGAGAGGTGGTGATATTGCGACACTATATGGGCATGTCGTTCAAAGAGATTGCCGAGCAGACAGGCGTGAGCATAAACACCGCCTTAGGCCGGATGAGGTATGCCCTGCTGAACATGCGCAAGATGATATCAGACCACAGCCTCTCTCTGGAGTTCTCTTAAACTCCGCCACAAAAGCCAGCCGGGGCGGGAGCGCAAAAGGCCGGGGGGGGAAGAAAAGG